>NZ_BAAHAZ010000010.1:0-201240 GCF_054777115.1 Nocardioides maradonensis
GCAAGGGCCACACCGTCCTCGGCGTGGTGACCGGCAAGCCCCTGGCCGTCGGCGGCTCCCGCGGCCGCGCCGCCTCCACCAGCCGTGGCGTGGTCGCGATCGCGGTCGAGGCCCTGCGCCACCTCGGCATCGACCCGACCGGGGCGACCGCCGCGGTGCAGGGATTCGGCAAGGTCGGCCGCGGCGCATCCCGGATCCTGACCGAGCAGGGCGTCCAGGTCCTCGCCGTGTCCGACGTCTACGGCGCCCTCTTCTCCGCCGACGGCATCGACATCGCCGCCTTGGAGGCGTGGGTCGACGAGACCGGCTCGATCGTCGGGTTCCCCCACGCCACCCCGATCGACGGCCCCGACGTCCTCACCGCCGACGTCGACGTCCTCGTGCCGGCCGCGATCGAGGGCGTGGTCCACGCCCAGAACGCCGACCAGGTGAAGGCGCGGCTGATCGTGGAGGGCGCCAACGGCCCCCTGACCGCCGAGGCCGACCGCATCCTGCAAGCCCGGGGTGTGCTCGTCGTACCCGACATCCTGGCCAACGCCGGCGGCGTGGTCGTCTCCTACTTCGAGTGGGTCCAGGCCAACCAGTCCTACTGGTGGTCCGAGGACGAGGTCAACGAACGCCTCGTGGACCGGATGACCCGGTCCTGGCACGAGGTCCTCGACTACGCCCGATCCCACCAGCTCACCCTGCGACTCGCGGCCACCTGCCTGGCCGTCGAGCGCGTCCAGCAAGCCCACGAACTGCGAGGCCTCTACCCCTAGCCGAAAGAAGCCTCCCGGCCCGCCGAAAAGACAGTCGTGGCCCGCCGAGATCGCGATCTCGGCGGGCCACAACCCTTCATTCGGCGGGCCACAACTGTCTTTTCGCGCATCCAGCCCGGACAGGCCGGAGCCCCGGCCATCTCGGGACGGCCGGGGCTCCGGGGTTCGGGGCAGCGAGATCAGCGCACGGCGGCGAGGAATTCCCGGGTCCGGGGGTGCTGCGGGTCGCCGACGACCTGGGCCGCCGGGCCGATCTCGACGACGGTGCCGCCGTCGAAGAACGCGACCCGGTCGGCGACCTCGCGGGCGAAGCCGATCTCGTGGGTGACCACGAGCATCGTCATACCGCTGGACGCGAGGTCCCGCATGACGGCGAGCACGTCACCGACCAGCTCCGGGTCGAGCGCCGAGGTGGGCTCGTCGAAGAGCATCAGCCGGGGCTCCATGCACAGCGCCCGGGCGATGGCGACCCGCTGCTGCTGGCCGCCGGAGAGCTGGCGCGGGTAGCTGCCGGCCTTGTCGGCCAGCCCCACCCTCGCCAGCAGCTCCTTCGCCCGCGCCTCGACCTGCGACCGCGGCTGGCCGAGGACCTTGACCGGCGCCTCCATCACGTTCGCGAGCACCGTCATGTGCGGAAACAGGTTGAAGTGCTGGAACACCATCCCGACCTGGGTGCGCTGCCGGCACACCTCGCGGTCGCTCAGCTCGTGCAGCTTCGTGCCGCGCTGCCGGTAGCCGACGATCTCGTCACCGACCCAGATCCGGCCACCGTCGATCGCCTCGAGGTGGTTGATGCAGCGCAGGAAGGTGCTCTTGCCCGATCCGGACGGACCGATCAGGCACATCACCTCACCCTGCTGGATGGTCATGTCGATGCCCTTGAGCACCTCCAGGTGGCCGTAGGACTTGCGGACGCCCTGCGCCCTCACCATCGGCTGGGCCGACAGGGTCCGCGACGGCTGCTCGGCGAGCACGGTCATGACGCGCTCCTCTCGATCGGGGCATGCGTCCGCACCAGCTGACGCAGCCGTTGGAAGGGGGTGGGCGGCAGGGTGCGGTTGCCGCGGGCGTAGCGCCGCTCCAGGTAGTACTGCCCGATGCCGAGCACGGTGGTGACCGCGAGGTACCAGATGCTCGCCACGATGAGCAGCGGGATCGGCTGGAAGTTCTTCGCGTAGATGATCTGGCTGGAGTAGAGCAGGTCGTGCACCGCCAGGACGCTGACCAGCGCGGTCGTCTTCAGCATGCCGATCGTCTCGTTGCCGGTCGGCGGCACGATCACCCGCATCGCCTGCGGCAGGACCACCCGGCGCAGGGTCAGCCCGCGCGACAGACCGAGAGCGCCGGCCGCCTCGCTCTGGCCGTGGTCGACCGACAGGATGCCGGCCCGCACGATCTCCGACATGTACGCCGCCTCGTTCAGCCCGAGCCCGAGCACCGCCGCCAGGAACGGCGTGATCAGCGTGTTCGCGTCGAGGTGCACGCCCGGCAGGCCGAAGGTGATGTCCGGGTAGAGCGCCGCGAGGTTGAACCAGAACAGCAGCTGGACCAGGACCGGCGTACCGCGGAAGAACGAGACGTAGGCGAACGCCGTCCCCCGCAGGACCGGGTTGGCCGAGAGCCGCATCACGGCGAGCACGATGGCCAGCGCGATGCCGATCGCCATGCAGATCGCGGTGAGGACGAGCGTCGTCACCAGGCCGTGCCAGATCGAGATGTCACGCAGGTAGAGCCAGACGACGTCCCAGCCGAAGCGCTTGTTCCGGAAGACGTCGGCGAGCAGCAGAGCGGCGAACGGCCATGAGACCGGCGCTCAGCCAGCGCCACGGGTGCCGACGACGTACGACGGTGAGCTCGGCGAGCTCGACGTCGAGCGGGGCTGCCACAGCGGTCATCGCTCACGCCCCCGGGGTCTTGGAGAGGTTGCTGGCGGGGATGTTCCACTTCGCGGCCAGCTTCTGCACGGTGCCGTCGGCGTACAGCGCCTTGACCGCGGCGCTGACCGCGGGACGCAGCGACGAGCCCTTCTGCAGGGCGATCCCGGTGGGGGCGGCCTGGTAGATGTCGCCGGGCGCGAGCACGAACTTCCCGCCGGACAGCTCGCCCTGGTAGGAGATCGCGGTGCTGTCGGCCATCATCCCCTCGACGCGGCCGCTCGCGAGGGCGAGGATCGCGTCGTTCTGCGACGGGAAGAGCTGGGCGTCGACGGCGGGCTTGCCGGCGGTGGTGCACTGCTGCGAGATCTCGGGCAGCTCGGCGATGGCCTGGGTGGTGCCCTTCTGCGCGGCGATCGAGTGGCCGCAGAGCACCATCGGGTCCATCGAGAGGTTCTTCGGGTTGCCCGGCTGCACCGCGATGCCCGCGCCACCCTGCAGGTAGTCGACGAAGTCGACGACCTTCTGCCGCTCGGGCGTCACCGAGAAGCTCGACTCGGCGAGGTCGTAACGTCCCGCCTGGAGGCCCGTGAGGATCGTGTCGAAGCCGACGTTGACGAGCTTCGCCTTCAGACCCATCTTCTCGGCGACGGCCGTCGCGAACTCGGCGTCGAAGCCGATGATCGTCTTGTTGTCGTTCGCGAACAGCTCGAAGGGCGGGTACGACGCGTCCATCGCGACGCTGACCGCGCCCGCGGACTTGTACTTCGCCGGGACCAGAGCGGCGACGGCCGGGTCGGTCGCCACCGCCGTGACGGCCGAGGACGAGGCAGCCGGGCCTGGGAGGTCGGTCGCGGTCTCCGACGCCGTCGTGCAGGCGGTCAGGGCCGAGGCCAGCGTGGCGCCGGCGGCCAGGGTGAGCAGGAACTTCATGGTGACTCCAGAGGGTGTTGGTCAGGCGAAGCGGGGACGGGCAGGGATCGGCATGCCGGCCGGGTACGTCGTCACGACGCGACCAGCCGGCCTTCACGGGCCACGACGCGGCCGGTCTTGATGACCACCTCGCGGACCGGGAAGCTGACGACGGCCTCGGCGACGGTGCGCGCGCGGACCAGGACCAGGTCCCCGGGCGCACCGACCTCGATGCCGTAGGCGTCCAGGCCGAGAACCCGGGCGGCGTTGGTGGTGGCGCAGGCGAGCGCCAGGGCGATGTCGTCGTCGCGACGCAGCCCGTTGCGGTAGGCCACGTGCATGGCGCGCTGCAGCATGTCGCCGTTGCCGTAGGGGCCCCACAGGTCGCGGATGCCGTCGCTGCCCGCGGCGAGCACCACGCCGGCGTCGCACATCGTGACGGGCGAGGGGACGGGCACGTCGTACACGGCGGCGGTGACGAGGGCGACGCCCGCCTCGGCGAGGGTCTCCGCCAACCGCTGCCGGTGCTCGGGTGGCACGGTGCCCATCGCGTCGGCGTGGCTGAGGGCGACGCGACCCTGCAACCCGTGCTCGACGGTACGGCGGGCGACGAGCTCGATCTCCCAGGCACCCAGCGTGCCGGTGTCGTGCAGGTGCATGTCGATGCCGGCGCCGCGGCGAGCGGCCAGCTCGAAGAGCGCGTCCACCTGGGCGACCGGGTCGCCGTCGACCCCAGCCGGGTCCAGGCCGCCGAGCGTCGTGGCTCCCGCATCCAGCGCGGCCTCGAGCAGCTCCAGCGTGCCCGGGCGGCGGACGACGCCGTCCTGCGGGAACGCGACCTGCTCCACGTCGATCAGGCCGTCGACGGCCTTGGCGGCGCGGGCCACGGCCTCGATGCCGCTCAGGCCCGCGCCCGGGTCCACGTCGGTGTGGGTGCGGATCCGCGTCGTGCCGACGCTCACCATGTGCCGCAGCAGCGCCTCGATGTTCTCGACGGCGGGCAGGCCGAGCTCGGTGCGGCGTACGCGTTCGTTGGCGATCCGGTCGACCAGCCGCGGCCCGGCGCTGTGCGGCTCCCAGGGGCCGCCCCACAACGTCTTGTCGACGTGGCAGTGAGCGTCGATCAGGCCCGGAAGCAGCAGCAGCCCGGACGCGTCGAGCTCGCCCGCACCGGCCGGTGCGGCCTCGCTGCCCGCCGTGGCGACCCGGGCGATGCGGCCGTCGAGGACCAGGACGTCCTGCGACTCGTCGATCCCGGGAACGGTGGCTCCGCGGACGATCAGGCTGTGCGACATGCCCACCTCTCTCGTTGGTATTTGGTATACCGTAAACAGTCGACTGCGATGTGACAAGATTCATGGTGGGTCGGGCGACGACTCCCCGGGAAGGCCGGTCCAGCCGGACCCTTCTCGGATACGAGACAATGCGACGAGGGACAGGAGGGCCGATGACGCACGCGACCAACGCCGACAGCCTCGGCGCGCGCTACCGATCGCTGCGGGACGTCGCGTGCGACGAGCTGCGCGAGCAGATCATCGAGTCGGTGCTCCCCCCGGGTGAGCGGCTCGTCGAGCGCGACATCGCCGACCAGCTCGGCGTCTCCCGGATCGTCGTGCGCGAGGCCATCCAGCAGCTCGCCGGCGAAGGTCTGGTCACCGTTCTCCCCCGGCGCGGCACGCTGGTCTCGCTGCTGGACGTGGAGTCGGCGGAGCACCTGTTCGAGGTGCGGCTGGCGCTCGAGCCGCTCGCCGCCGGCGCGGCCGCCAAGCGCCGCACTGACACCGACCTGCAGCGGCTGGAGGACCTGGTGGCCGACGCCAAGGACGCCGTACGCCGCAAGGACCCGCGGACGACCGCCCGGCTCAACAACGACATCCACGAGGCGGTCGTCGAGGCGGCCCACAACCCGATCCTCACCACCATGATGCGTTCGGTGTCGGGCCAGGTGCTGCGGATGTTCCGCATCGCTCAAGCGGTCGACGCCCACGCCCTGCAGCACGAGCACCGTGAGCTGCTCGACCTGATCCGCAGCGGCAGCGCCGCGAAGGCCGAGCGGCTGATGCGGTCGCACGTGGCCGCCACCCGGGAGTCGACCATCCAGCAGCTCCGCCGCTCGCTGGAGGGCTGAGCCGGGCTCAGCCCGGTCCGTAGCCCGCGAGGAACAGGTCGACGGCTGCCGTCACCGGTCCTCCGACCTCGCCGTGCGCCTCTCCCCCGGTGAGCAGCAGCCGGTTGAGGGGGGCGCCGATGACCAGCCAGCTGAGCTGCTCGGCCGCGACCCGGGTATCCGCCACCCGGAGCCGTCCCTGCGCGTCGAGCCCGGCGAGCACCCCGGCCAAGGCCTGGACGTTGCGCTCCCAGCTCGCCTCCAGGTAGCGGCCCGCCACCTCGGGGAAGCGCTCGGCCTCACTGGTGACCAGACGTCGCATCCGGAGCACCGGAGCGCTCAGGATGCCGGCGCGCATCGCCTCGGCGAGCTCGACCAGGCCGGCACGGGTGTCCGTGCCGTCGGCGAGCCGGTCGAGGAACGGGCGCATCGCATCGCGCCCGGCGGAGGCCCAGTCGTCCACGACCGCGGCGAACAGTCGTTGCTTGGAGGGGTGCTCGCGATAGAGCGAGGCCTTGGAGATCCGGGCCCGGGCCGCGATCTCGTCCATCGTGGCGCCGGCGTACCCCCGCTCGAGGAAGACCTCGCGGGCGACCGCGAGGAGGTCGCTCCCGGTGCTTCCGGCGGGGCGGCCGCGGGGACGAGTGCTGCTCATGCCCGCGAGTTTAGTACTTGACCGGACTAAAAGAGCGGCGTAGCGTCCTTTAGTACCGACTAGTACTCACGGAGCTGATCTCATGGTCATCGGCATCCTCCTCGCGACCGTCGCCTCGTTCCTGTTCAGCGCCGTCCTGTACGGCGCTCCTCCGGTGGCCTCGCTCGTACGGCGCCACAGCACGCCGCTCCCCGGCGTACCGATGCCCGCCCAGGTGGCGGCCGTCCTGGCCCGCAGCCTGGTCGCCGCATGCCTCGTCGCCGGGCTCCTGCACGCCGCCGACTGGTCGGGCGCCGCCACCGGCGCCCTGCTCGGGCTGTCGCTCGGCGTCCTGCCCGCAGCCATCCTGTCGGGCGCGGTCGTGCACGAGTCGGTGCCCGTACGACTGGCGGCCGTGCACGCGATCGACTGGATCGCGAAGCTCACCATCATCGGCGCGCTCGTCGGCGCCTTCCGCTGAACCCAGGAGGAGCCGTGCCCGATCGCAGCGGTCCGCTCGACATCACCTTCGACGCCGTGCTCGGCAAGGTCCGGCCCGGCGACACCTGGACCTGCGTCCAGCTCCCGGACTCGGCCCGCATCTTCGGCACGCGCGGCCTGGTCAAGGTCGCCGGCACCGTCGACGGCGAGCCGTTCGAGGGCGCGTTCATGGCACTCGGCGACGGCACCCACAAGCTGCCCGTCACCGCCGCGGTCCGCCGCGCGATCGGCAAGGGCGACGGCGACACCGTCACGGTCCGCCTGACCCGCCGCCGCAGCTGAGCCCCTTCAGCGCCGCCAGGCCTGACGCAGCACGGCGGACAGCTCGGGACGGGTGACCGGGCGCGGGTTCGCGTAGGGGTGGGCGAGCACCTCGTCGGCCACACGCTCCAGGTCGTCCTCGCCGACGCCGAGCTCCGCCAGTCCCCCAGGTACGCCGAGCCGGTCGCCGAGCGCGAGCAGCTCCGCGGCCGGGTCGTCGACGCCCAGGGCACGCTGCATCGCCGCGAGAGCAGGCGGCACCGCCGGCAGGTTGAAGGCCGCCACGTGCGGCAGGACGATCGCGTGGGTCGTCGCGTGCGGGAGGTCGAACATGCCGCCGAGGACGTGGCAGAGCTTGTGGTGCAGACCCATCGTGGTGGCGCCGAGGCACGCGCCGCACAGCCACGCCCCCTGCAGGGCGGCGGCCCGCGCCGACCCGTCCCGAGGAGAGGCCGCCAGAGCGGGGAGCGCGGCCACGAGGTCGCGCACGCCCTGCTCGGCCATCGCCGCGACCACCGGCGAGCCGTCCGGTGCGTAGAGCGCCTCGACCGCGTGCGCGACGGCGTTGAGACCGCTCGTGACCGAGACGTCGAGGGGAAGACCGAGGGTGAGGTCCGGGTCGTAGACGACCGCTCGCGGGAGCACCGACGGGTCACGGCCGGTCTGCTTGCGGCCTTCGTCGGTGAGCCCCCAGATCGGGGTCATCTCCGAACCGGCGTACGTCGTCGGCACGGCCACGACCGGCTTCCCGGTGCGCAGGGCGAGGGCCTTGCCGAGCCCGGTCGTCGAGCCTCCGCCGGCCGCGACGAAACCGTCCGCACCGAGCTCGTCGGCCACCGCCATCGCCTCGTCGACGGTCGCGACGGGGACGTGCATGCGGGCCTGGTCGTGCACACCCACGCAGCGATCCCCCAGCAGCGCCGCGGCCCGGTCCCCGAGAGCCCGCTGCCCCGGCGTCGACAGCACAAGCACACGGGACAGGCCGAGCCGGTCGACCTCCTCCCCCAGCCGAGCGAGGCTCCCGGGTCCGAAGACGACCCGCATCGGCAGTGCCTCGTACGTGAAGCTCATGCCTCCTCCACGAGGCGTACGTCGAAGCGGGCCCGCCGGAAGGGCACCGGGAGTCCGGCCGCGCGGGCCTCGTCCAGGTCGTCGCACTCCTCGAACTCCCGCACCAGCGACCGCTTGACCGCGAAGACGGCGTCGCTGTCGACGTAGGGGCTGTCGGCGACGAACAGGTGCGTCGTGACCGGCGCGTAGCCCGGCGCGGTGACCTGGAGGTGCACGTGGGCGGGCCGGAACGGGTGCCGCCGCGTGGCGTCGAGCAGCGTGCCGACGGGTCCGTCGGTGGGGATCGGGTAGTGCGACGGGACGACGCTCCGGAACCGGTAGCCGCCGGCTTCGTCGGTGCGGAACACCCCGCGTCCGTTGCCCGGCGGCTGCACGTCCGGCTGCTGCACGTCGTAGAAGCCCTCCGCGGTGCACTGCCACACGTCGACGCTCGCGCCCGCGATCGGGACCCCGGCGATGTCGGTGACGGTCCCGCTGACGAGGCACGGCGTGCCCTGGCCGAGCAGGTCGATGGAGTCCCCGAGCTCCCGCGCTGGCGACTCCGTCATGTGGAACGGCCCCAGCACCGTCCCCTCGGTGGCGTGCTCGTCGCCGTTGATCGTCTCGACCAGCATGGAGATCCCCAGCACGTCGGAGAGCAGCACGAACTCCTGGCGCGTGTCGTCGCACTTCTGGCCCACCGCGGTCAGGAAGGCGATGGCCTGCTCCCACTCGGCCATGCTGGGACGCACCTCGCGCATAAGGGCGTGCAGGTGCGTCGTCACGGCCATCAGGACCTCGCGGACCCGGGCGTCTGGCGTGCTCGAGAAGCTCGCGAGCACCGCGTCCAGCGCGGTCTCCTCGGTGAAGTCCATCAGGCCCCCTCGGCCGGTCGCAGGTGCTCGGCGAACCAGTCGGCGACGAAGGCCGTCCGCTCGTCGGCGTGGTTGTAGATCGTGTGCTCGCCGTCGTCCCAGACCCTCAGTGTCGCCCGGTCGGTCGCGTCGAGGAAAGGCTGCTGCTCGGCCAGCGACACGATCGGGTCGGCGCCGCCGTGCAGCACGAGCACCGCGCCCGCGATCCGGTCGTCGTCGGGCAGGGCGAGCCGGTCGAGGTTGGCCTGCACCCGGTCCAGGTCGGTCGTGCCCAGCATGGCCGCGGCCTGCTCGTCGAAGGTGCGGAACCCGAGCAGCCGTGGCCGGGCGGGCGCCCCGTTGACGCAGATCGCGCTGATCCGTCGGTCGCGGGCGGCGGTCGTGCCGGCGTACAGGCCGCCCATGCTGTTGCCCCAGAGCCCGACCGCACCGCCGAGCGTCGGGTCGGCGAGCGCGACATCCACGAGCGAGGAGTACGCCGCCGGCACGTCCACGTCGAGCATCACACCGCCGAAGCGGGTCAGCCCTTGGCCCGGACCCTCGACGAGCAGGGCGGCCAGACCGCGTGCGACGAGCGCGTCGGCCGCGCGGAGGTACGCCGCTCCCCACCCCGACTGCCCGCCGAACACCAGCACGGTGCCGGCCGCCGGACCGGTCGGGCGGACGAGGAGACCGTGCAGCCGGCCTGCGCCGAACGGCACGGTGACGGACTCCCAACCGGCGATCTGCGCGGCGTCGGCCACCGCGCCTGCGAAGCGCTCGTATAGCTCGACCTTGCGAGGAACGTCGGTGTTGAAGGCCATCTGCGCGAACAGCAGGTCCGCGGCCGCGAGGCGGTAGGCCTCGACGGCTGCCGCTCCGCTCGCGGCCCGAGCCTCGGCGAGCCGGCGGACGGCCAGCTCCTCGAGCACCACGTCCCAGGCCCCGCCCTCGTCCGTGGCGGCCAGCAGCGCAGCGATGTCGGCGTCCGCCATCCCCGCGTCGCGCATCCGGGAGGGCGACATGGACCGCCACAGGACGTCGGCGGGCGGCAGCACGGTCACGCGCCGGCCCCGACCGGGACGACCGCCCACGCCAGCCGCTCGCCGAGCTGGTCCAGTGCCTCCGGCAGGTCCTCGAGCGCTCCGGCCCAGAACAGGTGGTAGTCCGGCCGGCCGATGAACGCGGTGGCGTCGTGCTCGGCCAGCCAGCCGGCGTACCTGCCCTCGACGTCGACCACCGAGTCCGGGGCACCCGGCGCGAGCGTGGCGGTGGTGACCCCCAGCGCCTCGACGAAGGTGAGCCGCTCGGCGTCGAGCACGGCGCGCCAGTCCCCCGCCGCGACCAGCGAGAAGCCACGACCGACCACGTCGTCGAAGAGGCCCTCCCCGCGCTCGGTCCGCACCACAGCCTGCGGCGTCAGCGTGCCGGCGTACGGGCTCACCTGCTCGCCGGTGTGGTGGACGACCCCGGCGACCAGCGTGGGGAACGCCGGTGGCGGCGGCACGTTCCCGGTCCGGAACGCCTCGTCACGTGCGGCCGCCTCGACCGGGTCGTGGGTGTTGGCGACCTTGCCGAGCGCGGTCGAGATCTCGGTGATCGCGGTCGCGTGCGGCCGCCGCTCGGTCTCGTAGGTGTCGAGCAGCTCGTCCCCGGCCAGCCCGCGCAGGACGAGGTCGAGCTTCCAGGCCAGCGTGATCCCGTCACGCATCCCGGAGCACGCACCCTGCCCCATGTACGGCGGCGTCGTGTGCGCCGCGTCGCCGGCGAGGAGGACCCGGCCGCTGCGCCACCGCTCCGCGATCCGGCCCTGGAAGGTGTAGACGACCTGGCGCAGGATCCGTACGTCGTCCGGCCCGAGCCCGTGCGTGTCCCGCAGCCAGCTCCACGCGAACTCCGGGTCCTCGTAGGGAGCCAGGTCCTCACCGGGGAGGACGGCGAGCTCGAAACGCTGCCGGCTCCTGCCGATCGGCATGAACATGTGCCCGCGCAGCGGGTCGCAGAACTGGGTGGTGCGGTCGAACCGTTCCGGGAGCGGATGCAGGCGCTCGGTGTCGATGTTGAGCCAGCGGTCGTCCACCCCGTTGTCGCTGCGCTCGATGCCGAGCGTGGTGCGGACGAAGCTGTTGGCCCCGTCGGCTCCGACCAGGTAGCGGGCGGAGATCGTGCGCTCCTCGTCGCTGTGCGACCACTGCCCGGTGCGCGACTGGCTCCACGGCCGGGCCGTGACCTCGACCCGGTCCCCCGTGTCGCGGAAGCTGACGACGCTCCACCCCTGGTTGATCTCCACGTTCCCGCTCGCGCGGGCACCCGCGTCCACGGCGTCCTCGATGTCGGGCTGGTACATCGAGATGTGCGCGGGGTGCCCGCTGGACTCGCCGCGCCAGTCCAGCTCGATCAGCTGCTCGCCGGCCCCGTTGTAGTAGCGGTAGTAGTCGAGCGGGAGCGCGTCGCGCAGGGCGTGGCCGAGGTCGCCGACCGACGCGATCACGCGAGCGGTCTCGCCGTCGATGTGGGTCAGTCGCGGCAGCCCGTACAGGCCCGGCCAGCGCTCGAAGACGACCACCTGGTGGCCGGCCTTCCCGAGGGCGGATGCCAGCACGAGGCCGGCTGGTCCGTATCCGACGATCGCGACGTCGTACTCGTTGCTCATGAAGGCGACGCTAGGAACGATCGGCGGTCGTGCCGATCCGCTTCACGCCACCCTGATCCGCGACGCGACATGAGCTGTGCGGGCGGTCACATCGTCCGGTTGCGGAGGGTCTGGGACGGCGCCTCGCCGTACCTGTCCTGGTACGCCGCCGCGAACCGCGGCACGTGCGCGAAGCCCCAGCGCAGCGCGATGTCGGCGACCGTCGTGCCGGGACCGGCGGCGAGCAGGTCGTCGTGTGCGCGAGCCAGCCGGACCCGGCGCACGTAGTCGCGCGGGGTGGCGCCGACGTGCTCGTGGAAGTGACGCTGCAGCGACCGCGGCGAGACCCCGGCGATCCGGGCCAAGGACTCGACCGAGTGGTCGCCGGCCGGGTCGGACTCGATCAGGTCGATGACGCGCTTGAGCGGGAGCGGCCGCCGCACGCCCTGCCGGTCGACGAGCTGATCGGTGTAGTTGTGCGGCTGGGCGAGCAGCAGCCCGCTCATCAGGAAGCGGCTCCACGGGTTGTTCTCGCCAGTGCCGGCCAGCCCGGCGGGATCCTCGAGGTCGCGCACCAGCAGGCGAACCGCCTGCGACCACGACTCGGCCGCCGGCGTGGCCAGGTCCATGGCGGGGGCGAACCGGATCGGCCCGGCCACCGGCCTGTCGATCAGCTCCTCGAGGTGGCGCTCCAGGGCGTGCCGCTCGATCCGCACGTGCAGCTGGCCGTACCCGTCGCTGAGCTGCATCTCCGCCATCATCCGCGGCGAGATGATGCCGGCGGTCGTCGCGTCCACCCGGGTCTGCTCGTCGCCGGTGACGAGGAGGTTGTGCCCGGACAGCGCGAGGTTCACGTCGTAGTAGTCGACCTGCTCGGTGAGCTGGACGCGGAGCTCCGCGCCGGCGTTGCGCCCGTAGACGAGCGACACCGGCCCCAGGTCGACCATGGCCAGGTCGGCCTCGACCGGACCCGCCGGCCCGAGCGGCGCAAGGCGGTGAGGAGTCAGGAACCGCGCGACGTTGGCACGGAACTCGTCGATGTTGCTCGTCCGGAGCACCAGGAAGCGCTCCAGGGTCGTCACCGGGCAATGGTAGGGCCGAATGACGTGCATCACACCGGCCGCTGGGTCACAATGGGCCGCTCTCACCTGGAGGTACGTCGTGTCGGAGACCGGATCCCGCCTGCCCAAGCTGCTCGACCCCAAGCGTTCCCTGGAGGTACGCCGGCAGGCGATCACCAACCTGTGGGACTTCCTGGTCCGGGGCGGCATCGCCGACACCACCCGCACGCCCTCGGAGGTGATCGACACCGGGCGCACCCGCGAGCTGCGCCGCTACATCGCCGACGACGGCGTGGAGACGAGCGGCATCCCGGTCCTCCTCGTGCCGCCGCTCGGCGCGCAGGCGTTCTGCTTCGACCTGCGCCAGGGCCTGTCGCTGGCCCAGCACCTCGTCGACACCGGCCGGCCGACCTACCTGGTCGACTACGGGCCGCTCAAGGGTGAGGACCGCTTCCTCGGCATCGAGCACTTCATCAATGACGTGCTGCCGCCGGCGATCCGCAAGGTATCCGAGGACAACGACGGCCAGGACGTGCACCTGGTCGGGTGGTGCATGGGCGGGCTGTTCTCGCTCGGCACCACGGCCGTCCACCAGGATCTGCCGATCCGCTCGGTCGCGATGGTGGCCAGCCCGTTCGACCTGTCCAAGAACCCGCTGCTCGCGCCGGTCCGCGTGATCAGCAAGGTGACCGGCGGCCGGATCATCAGCACCGCGCTCAAGGCGGCCGGCTCCGTGCCTGCGCCGGTGGTGAGCCTGGGCTTCAAGGCGACCGCGGCGACGACGTACCTGAAGAAGCCGAAGACCCTGTGGACCCGCCGTGACGAGCGCGACTTCCTGGGTCAGATCCAGGCCGTCGACGTGATCATGAACGACATGCTCACCTACCCGGGCCGCGCGACGCTGCAGGCCTACCAGAGGCTTGCGGTGCGCAACGAGCTCGCCAGCGGCAAGGTGCAGGGACCGAACCGGATGGTCGACCTGGCCGACGTGACGGTACCCGTGATGAACGTGGCCGGTGAGACCGACGTCCTGGTGCCGGCCCCGGTCGCGCACCACGTGGGTGACCTGCTGCCGAGCTCACCGGACGTCCGGCTGCCGATGGCGCCCGGTGGTCACCTCGGTGTCCTGACCGGCACGAAGGCGCCGGGCACGACCTGGACCTACGTGGACGACTTCCTCTCCGACCACGACTGAGCCGGCGGGGTCTCCAGCGCCAGCACCAGGGCGGCCACGTCCGCCGGACGGTCCAGCCGCCGGCCGGTCTTGTCCTCGAGCCGGCGCAGCCGGTAGCGCACGGTGTTGGCGTGGCAGAACAGCCGCTCGCCGGCCTTCGTCGCGGAGCCGCCGACGTCGACCCAGACCTGCAACGTCTCGAGCAGGGTGTAGCGCTCGGCCTCGGCGAGCGCGTCGAGCGGACCGAGAACCTCGGCCGCCACGCGCTGCGCGACCTCGCCGCCGGCGGCAGCGGCGACCCGCACCGGCTGGTCCTCGAACCGGACGACGCCGCCGTCGGCCGGTGCGGCGGTGCCGGCCAGCCGCGCCAGCTCGGTGGCCCGGGCGGCCGCGCTGATCTCGTCGAACTCCGGGCTCAGGCCGACCCGGGCCGTGCCGCCGCCGAGCACCTCCATGACCCGCTCCAACCGGGTGTCGCCCAGGTCGATGACCCCGACCTGCACGTCGGCGAGCAGCCGCCACGCCGACCGGCAGCCGACCCCGAGCAGGTCCGTCTCGATCCCCGGCAGCGCGAACCGGCCGGGCTGCGCGAGCACCGCCGAGGCCACGGCGAAGCGGCCGGAGACGGGCAGCCCGAGCAGGTCGGCCACCTCCCAGAGCGTGCGCCGGTCGAGCACCCTTCCCCCGAGCAGCGCCTCGACCAGCGCGGACCGCTCGGCCTCCTGGCTGACGATGCGCGCTGTCACTGTCGTGTTGTACGCACGCGCCATCGCCTCGGTGAACACGTCGTGGGCGACCATCGCGTCGGCCGTGGCCGCCAGGATGGAGTCGGCCGAGATCCCGTGCGCCCGAGCCTCGTCGCAGAACCGCTCCCAGGTGACCTGGAAGCCGATCCGGTACGCCGCCAGCACGGCCGGCAGCGGGACGTCGGCCTGGGCGCGGCGAACCCCCGTCGCAGCCGCGGGCGCTGGGTCCGTCGGCACGCCCCGGGCCAGTGCGTCGATGACGAAGCCGATGTTGTCCCCGCAGCTCGACTCGAGGTCGGCGAGGCTGACCGACGACGCATCCCGGTAGAAGGGGATCCGCTCACGCACCCGCTCCGCGACCTCTGCCCCACGCTGGGTCACGGTGTCGAGCAACGATGCGGCGAAAGCGCGCAGCTCTGCGACGTCGTCGGTCATAGGCGGACCCTACGAGAGCCGTCCGACGCAATGAACCCGATGGTGAGGGTCCACAGCGGGAGCCCGCCATCGCTGTGCGAGGTCACGACCGGAATGCCTGCACGCGCGCGTCGGATGGTCCTAGAGTCACCCTCGGACTCGTGAGTCCCGTCACAGCACTGGGGGTAACCGATGGCAGACAACAGCACGGCGGTCGACTCCGTCACCGGGTGGCAGGCGCAGGCCGTCACGGACCCGGAGGGCGCCGCGGCCGCTGCCTGGGAGCGGATCGTCGAGCTCCAGGAGCTCGGCAGGTCCGATCGCTCCACGGCGGAGGCCGAGCTCAACGAGCTGTTCCGCGCCGGCTCCCCCGCCCGCGGGCTGGACGGGCCCACCGACGGCATCCTCGTGCTGACCACGACCACGCGGCTGACCGACGTCGCGCTCAACGCGCTCACCTCGGCCTGGATGCCGTGGGAGGGCAAGCGCTTCGACTCCGAGACCCAGACCGGCGACAACCGGATGACCGACCAGGCCACGCTGGTCAGCAAGGCGCTGTGGCCGCGCTACTCGATGCGCGAGGAGGAGGCCGGCCGGATCGCGTTCGACTTCACGACGTACGTCGAGGCCGGCAAGGACGACCCGGACCGCGAGGTCATGGTCATCGACTACGCCGACATCGACAGCAACCCGCGGCTGCTCATCCGCAGCATCCGCGACGAGCTCGTCCAGCTGGTGCCCGGCGCGTACCTGGGCAAGATCCTCTACCGGCTGCCCACGAAGTCCTACGTGATGCTCGGCTACTTCGCGCTGCGCACCTGAGCCTCGACGTACTCCCTCGACCCCTCCACCGCTCCCGCCGAACCCAGGAGAGACAACCGATGAAGCCCACGCTCGACCCGACCAACCCGCTCGGCCTGGAGTGGTACCAGCACCCCTCGCTCGCGCTGCAGCTCGCCAACCTGTCGAAGGCACGCGACGACCTGCGCGAGAAGAACCTCTTCGAGGGCGAGGGCATGCGCCCCGAGGGCGACATGGGCGAGCCCACGCCCGAGGTGGAGCGGGCCCGTACCCCGGAGGGCACCTGGAACGACCTCGGCTGCCCGATGATGGGCGCCCGCGGCACCGGCTTCGGCCGCAACGTGCCGATCGAGAAGACCGTGGTCGACCGCAAGAACCTGCTCAACCCCGACCCGCGCGAGATCAGCCGCCGGCTGATGGCGCGCGACACCTTCAAGCCCGCGGGCATCCTCAACGCGCTCGGCGCCGCGTGGCTGCAGTTCGAGAACCACAACTGGTTCTTCCACGGCGACGGCCGCGCCGACCGCGTCATCGACATCCCGCTGCAGGAGGGCGACGACTTCCCGGAGAACCCGATGCAGATCCGGGAGACCATCCCGCTGCACGGCGGCGGGATCGAGGACGGCAAGCCGGCTCCCGTGTTCGCCAACCAGGAGACGCACTGGTGGGACGGGTCGCAGATCTACGGCAGCGGCCAGGAGAAGCAGGGCCAGATCCGCACCTTCGTCGACGGCAGGATCAAGGTCGACGACGACGGCCGGCTGCCGGTCAGCGACGTCCCCGGCGTCGACCTGACGGGCATGCAGGAGAACTGGTGGTTCGGCCCGGGCCTGCTGCACACCCTGTTCGCGCGCGAGCACAACTCCGTCGTCACCGCGATCAAGAAGTCCAACCCGGACCTGTCCGACCAGCGGCTCTTCGAGCTCGGCGTGCTCGTCGTCTCGGCGCTCATCGCCAAGATCCACACGGTGGAGTGGACCCCGTGCGTGCTGCGCCACCCCGCGCTGCAGATCGGCATGAGCGCGAACTGGTACGGCGCCCTCGGCGAGACCTTCCGCGACCGGATCGGCCGGCTCGGCGACTCCGAGGCCCTCTCCGGCATCGTCGGCTCGAGCACCGACCACCACGCGGCGCCGTTCTCGCTGACCGAGGAGTTCGTGTCGGTCTACCGGATGCACCCGCTCATCCCCGACGACTGGGACTTCTTCTCGCTGGAGAGCGGCGAGTTCCTGACCCACAAGTACTTCACCGACATCCAGGGCCGCTACACCCGCGACTTCATGGACAGCCTGCAGATGGGCGACATGTGGTACTCCATCGGCAAGGCCAGCGCCGGTGCGGTCTGCCTGAAGAACTACCCGAACGCGCTGCGCAACCTGACCCGCGTCGACGGCCAGGTCACCGACCTCGCCACCCTCGACATCGTCCGCGACCGCGAGCGCGGCGTCCCGCGCTACAACGACTTCCGCGAGGCGCTGCGGATGCCGCGTCGCAAGTCGATCGACGACATCACGCCGAACAAGGCCTGGGCCAAGGAGATCAACGAGCTGTACGGCGGCGACGTCGACCTCGTCGACCTGCAGATCGGCATGCAGGCCGAGCAGCCGCCGAAGGGCTTCGGCTTCTCCGACACGGCGTTCCGGATCTTCATCCTGATGGCCTCGCGCCGGCTGAAGTCCGACCGGTTCTTCACCAAGGACTTCCGCCCGGAGGTCTACACCAAGACCGGCTTCGACTGGGTCAACAACAACACCATGAAGGACGTCCTGCTGCGGCACTACCCTGAGCTGGAGCCGGTGATCGGCGACGTCGAGCGCGTGTTCGCACCATGGCACGAGCTGGGCGAGACCGAGCCGGGCAAGAAGCCGCGGATCATCCGAGCCGCGGACACCGTGAAGGCTTACCTGCCCTGGGGCTGACATGACCGCTGAGACCACCGACGTCCCTCTCGACTCCGGCGCGGTGGACGGCGCCGTGCTCGCCTCCCTCCTGGACGGTGAGTACGGCGCCCTCCGCGCGCAGGTGAAGGAGTACCTGGTCGACCACGCGTCCTTCGGGCGCGACGCCGAGACCTGGTCCTCCGACGAGTACCGCGACAAGGTGCGCGACATGGTCGTGGTCGCGGCCGAGACCGGCCTCACCGCCTCCGGCTTCCCGGCCGAGTACGGCGGCAAGGACGACGTCGGCGGGAACGTCGCCGCCTTCGAGACGATCGCGTTCGGCGACCTCTCGGTGCTGGTGAAGTTCGGCGTGCAATTCGGCCTCTTCGGCGGCGCCGTGCACCAGCTCGGCACGAAGCGGCACCACGACGCCTACCTGTCCGACATCGCCCAGGCCAAGCTGCTCGGCTCGTTCGCGATGACCGAGACCGGGCACGGCTCGAACGTGCAGGCGCTCGGCACCGCGGCGACGTACGACCCGGAGACCGACGAGTTCGTGATCCACACGCCCGACGACAGCGCGCGCAAGGACTACATCGGCAACGCCGCCCGGCACGCGCAGGCGGCGGCCGTCTTCGCGCAGCTCGTCGTCGGCGGCGAGAACCACGGCGTGCACGCGCTGTTCGTGCCGCTGCGCGACGAGTCGGGGCGCACCCTTCCCGGCGTACGCATCGAGGACTGTGGCCGCAAGCTGGGGCTCAACGGCGTCGACAACGGCCGGATCTGGTTCGACCAGGTGCGGGTGCCGCGCGAGAACCTCCTCAACCGGTACGCCGACGTCAGCGCCGACGGCGTCTACTCCTCCCCCATCGAGAACCCCGACCGGCGCTTCTTCACGATGCTCGGCACGCTCGTCCAGGGACGGGTCTGCGTGGGCGGCGCCGGCATCCAGGCCAGCAAGGTCGCGCTCACCATCGCCACGAGGTACGCCGCGAAGCGCCGCCAGTTCGGGCCTCCCGGCGAGCCCGAGTCGCTGCTCATCGACTACGGCCAGCACCAGCGCCGGCTGCTGCCGCTGATCGCGCGCACCTACGCCCTCACCTTCGCCCAGGCACGCCTCGCGAAGGACTTCAAGGACAGCTTCAACCCCGACGGCGCACACAGCGGCGAGGAGCACGAACGCCGCCGCCGCGCCCTGGAGTCACGCGCCGCGGCCACCAAGGCGCTCGGCACCTGGCACGCGACCCGGGCCATCCAGGAGTGCCGGGAGGCCTGCGGCGGCGCCGGCTACCTGACGGTCAACCGCTTCGCCGCGCTCAAGGCCGACACCGACGTGTTCACCACCTTCGAGGGCGACAACACGATCCTGCTGCAGCTGGTCGGCAAGGGCCGGCTGACCGACCTGCGCGACGAGTTCGGGGCGCTCGACGGTGTGGCCCTCGCCCGGTTCGTCGGCCGCCAGGCGATCGAGACGCTGGCCGAGAAGACCATCGCCCGCGCGCTCGTCGAGCGGGTCCGCGACGCCGCCCGCGGGAACGACGACGCCGAGCCCGGCGGCGACCTGGTCGACCACGACTACCAGCTCGCGATGCTGCGCACCCGGGAGGAGCGGATCACCTCGAGCGTGGCCCGTCGACTGAAGAGCGGCATGGAGTCCGACATGGACCCGGCCGAGGTGTTCAGCCGCTGCCAGCACCACCTGCTCGCCGCCGCGTCCGCGCACGCGGAGCGCATCGTGTTCGAGGCCTTCCTCACCAACGTGCAGGCCATGCCCGAGGGGCCGGAGCGGGAGCTGCTGTCCCGCCTCGCCAGCCTGCACGCCCTCGCCGAGATCGAGCGCGACCGCGCCTGGTGGCTCGAGCACGGCCGCCTCTCGACCGAGCGCGCCAAGGCGATCACCCGCGCCGTCGACTCCCTGTGCCGTGACCTCAGCAAACACGCCCTCACCCTCGTGGACGCCTTCGGCGTCCCCGAGGAACTACTCCCCCAGGAGATCTAAGTGGTTCAGGACTTCCAGCACGCCTCCGTGATCGAGGGCGTGCGCTTCACCGCGCAGGTCGGCGTCCCGAACGTCGCCCAGGGCCTGTTCCGCAAGCGGGAGAAGGTCGTCGCGGTCATCAACAAGGTGCCGGCCGAGCGGCTGGCCTACGACCTGGTCGCGGGCCTGGCGGCGAAGTACGGCCCGGACCCGTTCTGGGTGCGGGTCGGTGCCGAGGAGACGCTCCTCCTGACCCATCCCGACGACCTCAGGTTCGTGCTCGGTGGCAGCCCGAGCCCGTTCGCGTCGGACCCGGAGGCCAAGCGGAAGGGCATGAGCGCCTTCCAGCCGACGGCGCTGTCGATCTCACGCGGCGACCTGTGGGCGAACCGGCGGGCGTTCGCCGACGCGGTGCTCCAGCCGGGCTCGCCCCTGCACCCGCTGGCCGCCGGCTTCGTGGCGCTGGCGGCCGAGGAGGCCGACGCCCTCGTCGCCTCCGGCGAGCCGGTCACCTTCAACGCGCTGAACCTCGCGTTCCAGCGGCTCACCCGCCGCGTCGTGCTGGGTGAGTACGCCGCGGACGACGCCTGGATCTCCGAGCGGCTCGGCGAGCTGATGGCCGCCGGCAACTCGATGCCCGGCTCCCCCGCCGCGGGCTACGAGGAGTTCCACGAGCACCTGGCGGCGTACGTCGACGCGCCGGACGAGACCGCGCTCACCGGTCTGGTCGCGGGTGCGCCCCAGGACGCGGAGACCGACGTCCCCGGGCAGCTGATCCACTGGCTGTTCGCGATGGGCGACACGCTGCCCACCAACCTGTTCCGCACGCTGGCGCTGCTCGCCACCCATCCAGAGCAGCGCGCGAAGGCGCTCGCCGAGGTGGAGAGTCACGCCACCGACGACGTGGCGGCGATCGCCGGGGCGTCGTACCTCGCCGGTTGCATCCTCGACACCATGCGGCTGTGGCCTACCACGGCGCTGTTCGGGCGGGTGCAGGCCGAGGACGTGCGCTGGGCGAACGGCGAGAAGACCCCCGCCGGCACGCCGCTGCTGATCCACAACCTGTTCAACCACCGCAACCGCGAGCGGATCCCGTACGCCGACCGGTTCGCCCCCGAGGAGTGGAGCGACGGCGACGCCGGCCAGGACTGGTCGTTCAACTTCTTCAGCCACGGCCCGCAGGGCTGCCCCGGCGCGGGCCTGTCGGTGCTGCTCGGCCAGGCGTTCCTGGCGCGCGTCCTGACCACGTCGACACCCGTGCTGGCCTCCGGCCCGAAGCTCGACCCGAACCACCGGCTGCCCCACGGCTTCGACGTGTACGCCGGCGCGATCGACCTCACCACGCCGTAGAACCGGCTCGGCTGGGTACCTCTGGACCGACAGCCGTTCGCGAGGAGGTGCCGGGTGACAGGGGCGAGCAAGCCGATCGAGGACTACGCGCTGATCGGCGACCTGCACACGGCCGCCCTGGTGGCCCGCGACGGCTCGATCGACTGGCTGTGCCTGCCCCGCTTCGACGCGCCCGCCTGCTTCGCCGCGCTCCTCGACGACGAGGACGCCGGGCGTTGGCGGCTCGCCCCCACCGACAGCGAGGCGACCAGCACCCGCCACTACCACGGCGAGACGCTCGTCCTGCGCACGCGCTGGCGGACCGCGGACGGCGAGGTGGACGTCACCGACTTCATGCCGGAGCGCGGCGAGGCGGCGGACGTGGTGCGGATCGTCGACGGGCGGCGGGGTCGGGTGGAGATGGAGTCCGACCTGCGGCTGCGCTTCGAGATGGGCCGGATCACGCCGTGGATCAAGCACAGCCGCGACGGCGAGACCGCCGCGATCGCCGGACCCGAGGCGGTCTGGTTCACGTCGTCGGTCCCGGTGAGCACCGACGACGGGGACATCTGCGCACGGTTCAGCGTCGAGGCCGGCGAGCGGGTCACCTTCGTCCTCACCCACCAGAAGTCGCACCGCGACCGGCCGAAGCGGGTCGACGCCGAACGCGCGCTCCGCGAGACCGTCGACTTCTGGGAGTCGTGGATGCGGGGCTGCGACTACGACGGCGAGTGGCGCGAGCCGGTACGACGCTCGCTGCTGCTGCTCAAGGCGCTCACCTACGCCCCCACCGGCGGGATCCTCGCGGCCGCCACGACCTCGCTGCCCGAGGAGATCGGCGGTGAGCGCAACTGGGACTACCGGTTCTGCTGGCTGCGCGACGCGACGTACACGCTGCAGGCGCTGCTCGGCACCGGCTTCGTCGACGAGGCCAAGGCCTGGCGCGAGTGGCTGGTCCGGGCGGTCGCGGGCGACCCGTCGAAGCTGCAGATGATGTACCGGCTCGACGGCTCCCGCCGGCTGCCCGAGTCGACGGCCGACTGGCTCTCCGGGTACGCCGGTTCGCGGCCCGTCCGCGAGGGCAACGCCGCCGCGGGCCAGTTCCAGCTGGACGTGTGGGGCGAGGTGCTCGACGGCCTGCACCTCGCGCGCGAGAGCGGCATGACGATCACGCACCACGCCTGGGACGTGCAGCGGGACCTGCTGGACTGGCTGGAGGGCCACTGGCAGGAGCCGGACGACAGCATGTGGGAGGTCCGCGGCGAGCGCCGGCAGTTCGTCCACTCCAAGGTGATGGCGTGGGCCGGGGTCGACCGTGGGGTCCGCAGCATCGAGAACCACGGGCTGGACGGACCGCTCGACCGCTGGCGCGCGCTGCGCGAGCAGATCCACCGCGAGGTGTGCGCGAAGGGCTTCGACACCGAGCGCGGGACGTTCACCCAGTTCTACGGCTCGCGCGGGCTGGACGCGGCGCTGCTGCTCATCCCCCGGGTCGGCTTCCTCCCCTGGGACGACGCCCGCGTCCACGGGACGATCGCCGCCGTCGAGCGCGAGCTGTGCCACGACGGCTTCCTGGTGCGCTACGACCCGGAGGCGGACGGCGGCACCGACGGGCTGTCCGGCCGGGAGGGCGCGTTCCTCGCGTGCAGCTTCTGGATGGTCGACGCGCTGCACGGCACCGGCCGCGAGGACGAGGCCCGCGCGATGTTCGAGCGGCTGCTGCGGCTGCGCAACGACGTCGGCATGCTCAGCGAGGAGTACGACGTGAAGGCCGGCCGCCACCTGGGCAACACCCCGCAGGCGTTCAGCCTGGTCGGGCTGGTCAACAGCGCGCGGCAGCTCGGCGGCAGCGCCACCCAGACCTCGGCTAGCGGGAGCGAGCAGCAGATCGCCCACGGGTCGACGAGCGGCTGAGCGGCAGGGTCAGCGCGAGGATCGCCCAGGAGACGACGGCCGAGGCGAGGCACCACGAGCACCACGCGTGGACCACGAAGGCCTGGACCGCGACGAGCCCGACCCCGGTGAGGGCGAACCCGACGGCCCCGACCTCCAGCAGCAGCGCGGGCCAGCGGCGCGACCGGCCGTGCGGGGTGCCGGCGTACAGCACGAGCATCGCCTCCCCGGCGTACGCGAGAACGCCCAGCAGCGCGTCCGGGAAGGGCAGCAGGTTGGCCACCGACGACCCGATGACCGTGTCCGTGCCGTCGCCGAACACCGGGTCCCAGGCGTGGCGGACCACGTCCAGCTGGACGGCGGCGAGGTAGCCGGCGACACCGACGCCCAGCAGCGCGAGCAGGGCCGCGAGCGCGCGACGGACGCCGTCAGGCACGGGAGAAGAGCGCCCGCAGGAACGGCAGCGGGTCCTGCAGCGCCATCCGGGCGCCCGCGAGCACGAACGCGATCGGGTTGACCAGCCGGGCCACCCACTGCGGCGAGCGGGTCAGCGAGGCCTGGAGGGAGCGCGTCGACGCCCGCGCGTCGAAGCGGCCGTGGGTGCCGAAGTCGCGGCCGTCGGGGCCGTCGGCCGGCTCCCACAGGTTGGCCGGGCGGCCGGCGTCGGCGGGCTGGGAGGTCTGCTGGGAGTCGTAGCCGGTGAGCGCGAGGTAGCGGTCCAGGAAGCCGGCCGCGATCCGGTTGCCCAGGATCGTGGCGACGGCGCTGCCCCCGACGACGTACTCGCGGCGACGGGGATGCTCGGCGGCGTACACGATGGTCTCGGCGATCACCTCGGGCTGGAAGATCGGCGGCACCGGCTGCGGCCGGCGCGGGAGCCGGCTGAGCACCCAGTCGAACTGCGGCGTGTTCACGGCCGGCAGCTGCACCATCGTCGCGTGGACCCCGCTGCGGTCGTGCAGCAGCTCGCAGCGCAACGAGTCGTGGAAGCCCTGGATCGCGTGCTTGGCGCCGCAGTACGCCGCCTGCAGCGGGATGCCGCGGTAGGCCAGCGCCGAGCCGACCTGGACGATCGCGCCGCGGTCGCGCGGCAGCATCCGGTCCAGCGCGGCCTTGGTGCCGTGGACGAAGCCCAGGTAGCTGACCTCCGTGGTCCGCCGGAACTCCTCGAGCGTGGTCTCCTTGAACGGCGCGAACACGCTGCTGAAGGCGACGTTCACCCAGATGTCGATGGCGCCGAAGTGCTCCTCGGCCCGGCGCGCCGCCTCCTCGACCTGGGCGGGGTCCGCCACGTCGGTGGGTACGACGAGCGCCTGGCCGCCTGCCCGGCGTACCTCCTCGGCGGCTCCCTCCAGCCCTTTCTCCCCCCGCGCGACCAGGACGACCCGGTCGCCACGACGGCCGAACGCGATCGCGCTCGCTCGACCGACCCCGGCACTCGCTCCTGTCACCACCACGACTCGATGCATGCGGTGCCGGTGCCCAGAAGCCGTCCGCGGCACACCCCGCCGGTCGCCGGTCCGGCGGACCCAGCAATTTCCAAGATCGGACTCCTAGCGTCCAAGCGACGCCTCTCCCTTCCTGGAGGGCGCCCCGCGCTGGGACCCCTACAGCGCGGTGCGGCGGAGCCGACCCCCTCTTGCGGCCATCCGCCCGGCGGGCCTCCACGGCTGACCCCCGTGGAGGCCCGTTCGCCGTCGTGACCACCGGTCCGGAGGCGACCTCAAGGATTTCCCAAGGTCACCTTCCGATCGTGGTCGCATCCACCCCCGACTAGAGGCAGGTTCGATCATGCTCCAATTGCGTCCTCGCCACGGTCGCCGCTCGTCCGGCGCCCACGCCGACCCCGAACGCAGGCACCGGCGCCGCAGGCCACCCGACAGGAGGACGCGAGGTCGACTGGTCTCGCTCCTCACCGTCCGCAATCCGCGGGTCGCGCTCGCGACCGCCTTCGCGGTACCGCTCGCGCTCGGCATCCAGGTCGTGGCCATGCCCGCCGGCCAGGGTGCGGTCGGCCCGGTCGGCAACGGCTTCACCGTGACCACCGGTGACCTGGCCTTCATCCTCAAGCAGATCAAGATCGCCGAGCGGCACTCGTTCACGCGTACGCCGGCGCACCCCTGCAGCACGCTGCTCAACCAGCCCGGCGACGGCATCCCGGACGCCGAGCAGGTGCCCGACATCCTGACGTCGTACGGCCTGCGCACCGTGGACGGCAGCTGCAACAACCTCAAGCTCGGGGACGAGAACTTCGCCGCCGCCGACCAGCCCTTCCCGCGGCTCACGACCGCGAAGTTCCGCGACGCCGAGGACGCGACCCAGTTCGGTGGTCCGGCGAACTCGTCGTACAAGCAGAAGCTGGCCAACAACGTCGTGGTCGACTCCCAGCCGCGCGTCATCAGCAACCTGATCGTCGACCAGACCTCGACCAACCCCGCGGCCATCGCGGCCGCCGGGAACCCCGTCCGGTCGCAGGAGAACCCAGGCCTGCACCCGTGCACGACCGACCCCGACCCGACGGCCAACCCGCCGGTGGCGGCGGACCCGCCGGGTTGCGTGCCGTCGCACCAGACCCTGTTCATCCCGAACGTGACCACCGACGTCGGCCTCTCGCCGCCGTACAACAGCCTGTTCACGTTCTTCGGCCAGTTCTTCGACCACGGGGTCGACCAGACGGTCAAGAGCGGGGGCACCGTGTTCGTCCCGCTCAAGCCGGACGACCCGCTGCGGACCCTCGGCCCGGACGGCAAGCCGAACACCGGTGACGAGGTTCCCCCGTCGCAGGCGTTCATGGTGCTGACCCGCGCCCAGAACCAGCCCGGTCCCGACGGTGTCCTCGGCACGGCCGACGACATCACCGACGCGAACAACACCGACACCCCCTGGGTCGACCAGAGCCAGACCTACACCTCGCACCCGTCGCACCAGGTCTTCCTGCGTCAGTACGCGCCCTCGACGCGACCTGGCCCGTACGGCGCCGACAACCCGGCGGTCGTCTCGACCGGCTTCCTGCTCGGTGGCGAGCCGACCGGCGCGATCTACCCGAACTCGCCGGACGGCACGGAGGGTGAGAGCACCTGGCACTCGGTGAAGGCACAGGCTGCCTCGCAGCTCGGTCTGCTGCTCCAGGACAAGGACGTCACCAACGTCCCGATGCTGGCGACGGACCCCTACGGCAAGTTCATCCCGGGCCCGGCCCGCGGACTGCCGCAGTACGTGACCACCACCGGCCTGGTCGAGGGCAACCTCGCCAACCCGGTCCCGGTCCCGAACAACGTCCTGCACTTCGACACGCCGTTCCTCACCGACATCGCGCACAACGCAGACCCGAGCCCGCAGTTCGGTCCCGGCACCTGCAACTGCGTTCCGGTGCCGGACGCGGACAACACGCCGTCCGCGGACTTCGCGCACCAGCCTCCGGGCACCTACGACGACGAGATGCTCAACGCGCACTTCGCCTGTGGTGACGGTCGCTGCAACGAGAACATCGCGCTCTCCACGATCCACCAGATCTTCCACTCCGAGCACAACCGCCTGGTCGGCTACATCAACAACGTGCTGACCAGCGACACCTCCCCGGAGGGCGTGGCCGCGCTCGCCGACTGGAAGGCGATCGGGGTCTCCGGCTACGACTACGGCGAGCGCCTGTTCCAGGCGGCCCGCTTCGTCACGGAGATGGAGTACCAGCACCTGGTGTTCGAGGAGTTCGCCCGCAAGGTGCAGCCGGCGATCCACCCGTTCCACGTGTACTCGCCGGACGTCAACCCCGCCATCGACGCCGAGTTCGCCCACGCCGTCTACCGGTTCGGTCACTCGATGCTCGACGACACGGTCGCCCGCACGAATGCGGACGGCTCGGACAACTCGCTGCCGCTGCTGACGGCGTTCCTGAACCCACCCGAGTTCTTCGACGGTGGGACCGCGGGGACGCTCAACGCCAAGGCAGCCGCAGGAGCCATCGTCATGGGCTCCTCGGACCAGGTCGGCAACGAGCTGGACGAGTTCGTCACGGAGACCCTGCGCAACAACCTGCTCGGTCTGCCGCTCGACCTCGCCACGCTCAACCTGACCCGTGCGCGTGACGCCGGCATCCCGCCGCTGAACGACGTCCGTCGGCAGATCTTCGCGCAGACGAACGACGGTCAGATGCAGCCGTACACGAGCTGGAGCGACTTCGGACAACACCTGAAGCACCCCGAGTCGCTGATCAACTTCGTGGCGGCGTACGGCCTCCACCCGACGATCGTCAACGCGACGACCATCGCCGGCAAGCGGGCCGCGGCTCGCGCGATCGTCGACCCGCTGCCGACGGACACTCCCCCGGCCGACGCTGCTGACTTCATGTTCAGCACCGGTGCCTGGGCGAGCGACCCGAACGGCGTGACGACCACCGGTCTCGACAACGTCGACCTCTGGGTCGGCGGTCTCGCCGAGGCGACCAACCTGTTCGGTGGCCTGCTGGGCAGCACGTTCAACTACGTGTTCCAGCTCCAGCTGGAGAAGCTGCAGGACGGTGACCGGTTCTACTACCTGGCACGGACGCCGGGCCTGAACCTGCGCAGCCAGCTCGAGGGCAACTCCTTCTCCGAGCTGATCCAGCGCAACACCGACAACACCAACACGCTGAAGGCGGACGCGTTCGCGACCGCCGACTGCAAGTTCCAGCTGTCGCACCTCGCGGGCACCCCCGCCGGGTTCACCCAGTTCGGATCCACGGTGGCCGACGACCCGACCACGACCGACTGCAACGAGTCGCTGCTGCTGACCCGCTCGCCCGACGGCACCATCTCGTACAAGACGAGGAACACCGTCGACCCGCCCGGTATCAACGGCCAGGCGGTCTACCAGGGCACGGACGTCACCAACCCCGACACCCACGGCAACGACCGGGTCACGGGCGGTGTCGACAACGACACCTTCTGGGGCGGCACCGGCAACGACCGGATCGAGGGCCAGGGCGGTGACGACGTGGCACTCGGAGGCGAGGGCAACGACATCATCACCGACCTCGACGGAGCCGATGTCCTCAAGGGCGGTCCCGGCAACGACGCCGCTGACGGCGGCCCCGGTAACGACATCGTCCTCGGTGGCGACGGCAGCGACTTCCTCAACGGCGGTGCCAACGACAACGAGGAGTTCGCCGGTCCCGGCAACGACTACATCATCGCCGGCCAGGGTGCGGACGCCGTCTTCGGTGACGGAGGCGACGACTGGATCGAGGGCGGCACGGGTCAGGACCTGCTTCAGGGTGACCACGGAGCGCCGTTCTTCGACGACCCGGGTGAGATCGCACCAGGCAACGACATCTTCATCGGTCAGCCGGGTGAGAACGACTACGACGCCGAGGGTGGCGACGACATCATGCTGCAGAACGCGGCCATCGACCGCAACGCCGGCGCCGGCGGCTTCGACTGGGCCACCCACCAGGGTGACACCACCGCTGCCAACGACGACATGATGATCAACAACAACCTGGGCGGCCTGCCCATCCAGGTGATCGTCAACCGCGACCGCTGGCAGGAGACCGAGGCCGACTCGGGTGGCTCGTTCAACGACGTCATCAAGGGCACCGACGGCGTCCTGGCCAACCCCCGCCTCATCGGTGGCGGTGGCTTCCAGGGATGCGACGCCATCGACCAGGCCGGCATGAACCGGATCAAGGGCCTCAACGCCCTGCTCCCGCCGGTCGCCCAGTGGCTCGGCAACGCTGCCGACGTGGCTGCCATCTCCGCCTCCGGACGCTGCCCGCTCAGCGGCAAGGTCTGGGGCGAGGGTGACATCCTCCTCGGCGGTCCCGGAAGCGACACCATCACGGGTCGTGCGGGCGACGAGATCATCGACGGTGACAAGCAGCTGCAGGTCGCGATCAGCGTGACCGACGGCAACGGCAACGAGCTCGGACGCACCGACCTCATGGAGGGGCTGCCCACCAGCGGCAACTTCGGGCCGGGAACCGCCGGGATGACCCTGCAGCAGGCCGTCTTCGCCGGCCTCGTCGACCCGGGCAACCTGGTCAACATCCGGGAGATCGTGAACAACGTCAACGCCCCCGCCGACTGCGGTGCCAGCTCTCCGGTCAACTGCGACACCTCGGTGTACGCCGGTCCGCGCTCCCAGTACACGATCACGTCCAACCCGGACGGGTCGGTCACGGTCCACGACACCACCAGTGCGGCTCCGGCCCCCGGTGTCGTGTCCACGGGAGACGGAACGGACACGCTGTTCAACATCGAGCAGCTGCAGTTCAGCGACCAGACGGTCCTGCTCGCGGCACCCGACGCACCCACGATCGGAACGGCCACGGCCGGCAACGCCTCCGCTGACGTCACCTGGACGCCCGCGGCCACCGGTGCCTCCGCCACGTCGTTCGACATCCAGGTGCTCTCGGGTGGGGTCCAGCAGGGTGCTCTCCGCACCGCTCCGTCGACCGACACCAGCGCGCACATCACGGGCCTGACGAACGGCACGACCTACACCTTCAAGGTGCGGGCTGTCGGGAGCTTCGGGACCAGCCCGTACTCGGCGGAGTCGAACGCGGTCACCCCGCACTCGACTGTTCCGGGTGCGCCGACGATCGGTACGGCGACCGCCGGGGTGAACTCGGCGAGCGTCACCTGGACGGCTCCGGCCAGTGACGGCGGCTCGCCGATCACCGGCTACACCATCCAGGCGATCAACGGGTCGAACGTGGTGGTGGGCACGGCCTCGGCCGGGCCCGGCGCCACCAGCGCAACGGTCACCGGTCTCGCGGCCGGTACGTCGGTCCGGCTCCAGGTGTTCGCGTCCAACGCGAACGGCGCGGGCCCGACCAGTGCACCGTCCAACGCGGTGACGGTCCTGGCGGACACCACGCCTCCGACCGTGACGGCACGGGCACCCGCGAACGGGGCGATCAACGTCCCGCTCACGAGCACGGTGACGGCGACATTCAGCGAGCCGGTCACCGGGGTCAGTGGCACCACGTTCACCCTGCGGCGGACCGTGACCGGGGCTGCCATCCCGGCGACGGTCACCATGACGGGCAACACGGCCACACTGACGCCGAACGCGCCGCTGCCGCCCAACACGCAGCTGACGGCGACGCTGACCGGCGGTGCCACGGCGATCAGGGACCTGGCGGGCAACCCGCTGGCGACCACGTCGTGGAGCTTCCGATCGGTCCCGGACACGACCCCACCCACGGTCGTGTCGAGGACCCCGGCGCCCAACGCCACGGGTGTCTCCCGCACCACTCAGGTGGTGGTCACCTTCAGTGAGCCGGTGACCGGTGTGACGAACGGGACCTTCGCGTTGGCCACCGTGGCCGGCGGGCGGAACGTGCTGGCGCTCGTCACCCTGAGCCTCGACGGGAAGACGGCGACGTTGACGCCGCTCCTCCCGCTCACGGCGGGCACCAACTACCGGGTCAACCTCACCAACGGGATCCGGGACCTGGCCGGCAACAGGTTGGCTCCCGTCTCCTGGACCTTCCGGACCTAGGAGGCAGCACCACAGCACGACAGCACCAGGCGGATGCCCGTGGCCCGAGGCCACGGGCATCCGTGCGTCCAAGATCCGTGCAAGGAGCGCGGCGCACGATCGGTCCATGGACGCCACTGCGCTGCGCACCCACAGCCACCCGATCACCGTCCGGTGGTCGCTGGTCGCCGCCCTGCTCCTCGTCGCCGTCACGGCGTACGGCGGCTTGCGCGCCGTCTCCCTGTGGCAGACCGCCGGCGAGGACCCGTCGGCGCTGCGGCTCGGCGACGTGACGTTCCAGGTCGTGTCCGCCGAGGAGGTCGTCGGCATCGCCAACGCCGACCTCATGGGCGGCATGGGGCACAACATCCAGGGTCTGGTCAGCGAGGACCAGATGATGGTGCAGGTCTGGCTGGACGTCTCGTCGGGCAGCCGGAAGGCGGCGTACGACGCCGGGCAGCTGCGGGCCTACCTCCCCGGCTCCACCACGCCGATCCTGCCGGCGAGCGGGACGCTCGACGCCGGCGTCCTGACCCCGCACGCGACGGTGGAGGGCTCGATCGGTTTCGTCGTCCCTCGGGGCACCACCCACCTGGTCCTGGGTGCGGTCGGCACCCGTCACACGATCGACCTCCCCGCGCTCGCCGCGGGTGCGCCGTACGTCCCGAATCCCAACAGCTCCGAGCACCACCACTGAGCGCCCGCGCTCAGCACGCCGACCCTGGAGGTCACCATGAGTACGCGCCACGCTCCCGCCACTCTCGGACCCCGCTCCCTCATCCTCGGTCTCGACCTGCTCGCCGGGCTGGTCCTGTGCGTCGGTGGAGCCGCCTGGCTCGCCCTGCTCGAGCCGAACCGGCACGCCGGCCACGGCGGCGCGACCTCCCACCTGGTCGCGTTCGGCTCGCTCGTGGGCTACGCCCTCGTCCCCACGGTGACGGTGGTCGTCGCCCTCCTCAGCCTCCTGCGCCCGACGCGAGGTGGCACCCCTGCTCAGGAGGCGGGCGCAGCCCGGGAGCTCCTCCTGATCGGTCCCGCGGCAGCGCTTGCAGTGGCTGGTGGCGCACAGCTGCACGCGTCCGCGGAGACCGGGACGCTCAGCATCGGCCTCTGGCTCGCCGACGCGGCGACCCTGCTGGTCGTGCTGCTGCCCCTCCTCGCCCTGAACCACAGGGCGCGCCGGGCCGCCGGGACGTTCTCGTCCCGGCGGGTCCGGGCACTCCTCGCCCTCGCCGCCGCGACCGTCACGGTGGTCGGGACGAGTGCCCTGAGCACCGCGTCGCCCGCCGGCGCGGCCATCTCGACCGGTGACTGCCTGTCCGGCGGCCCGGTCGACAAGTCCTTCGACGTGACCGCGATCGACGTCGACATCCCGGTCAACCGGTTCGGCGACCACGACCCGAACGGCGTGATGTACGCGCTCAACGACGCGATCCCCGCGATCCGGCACCAGGAGCAGACCCAGCAGGTCTCGATCGGCGAGCACGACGACCCGATCCAGCCCCTGGTGATCCGCGCCAACGAGGGCGACTGCGTCTCGATCACCTTCACCAACAAGACCTCGCGCGGACCGGTCGGCATGCACATCGACGGCCTGAGCTTCGACGTCAGCTCCTCGGGCGACCAGGTCGGCGCCAACCCCGACTCCACCGCGTCCTTCGGGCAGACGGTCACCTACCGCTACTCGATCCCGGACGACCCGCGCGCCGAGGGCGGTCACCACATCCACCCCGGGCCCGGCAACCGGGCCGCGGTCGACCACGGGCTGTTCGGCGCCTTCGAGGTCGAGCCGCACGGATCGACGTACTGGGACGCCACCACGCCCGGCATGCCGCTAGCGTCAGGCTGGGAGGCCATCATCAAGCCCGCCGGCATGAACGTGCCGTGCGACCCGATGAGCACGATGCCCACCTGCGCGTTCCGTGAGGCGGCGCTGCTGCACCACGAGATCGGCAACGACAACGAGCAGCTCACCGCCAAGGACGGCAGCCTCGTGCCGCTGGTCGACAACACGACCGGCTCCTACCGGCCCGGCGCCTTCGCGCTCAACTACCGCAGCGAGCCGTTCCGCAACCGCCTGCTCAGCTTCCCCAAGGAGAAGGCCCACGCCTACAGCTCCTACACCTTCGGCGAGCCGTCGACCCCGATGATGCGGGGCTACCTGGCCGACCCGACCAAGATCCGGCTGATGCACGCCGGGGCGGAGAAGTTCCACATCTACCACCTGCACGGCGGCGGCGACCGGTGGCGCTTCAACCCGGTCTCCGACCCGACGTGGCACTACGCCCAGACCGGCCTGCAGAAGGACCCCGCCACGAACCTCTCGCCGTCGCAGCGGCTCGACTCCCAGTCGATCGGCCCCGGCGAGTCCTACAACCTCGAGCTCGAGGGTGGCGCCGGCGGCGTCCAGCAGTCCGTGGGCGACTTCCTGTTCCACTGCCACATCGCCAAGCACTACGTCTCCGGGATGTGGTCGGTGTGGCGGGTCTACGACACCATGCAGCCCGACCTGGTCCCGCTCCCCGACCGGATGTCCCCGCCGATGCCGGTGGACTCCACGGGGCTGATCGGGCACACCTACGGCGGCACCACGATCACCGCCAAGAACCTCGACGCCTGGATCCGCCCGCAGCTGCCGCCGTCGGGCATCAAGGCCGACGCCCAGGACGCCACGGTCATGGACTGGAAGGTGGCCGGCACGGCCAGCAAGCCGCTCTACCTCGGCGAGCCCGGTGACCAGACGAACTACATCGAGTCCGAGAAGGTCATCCCCGGCCAGCCCAACCTGTTGCCGATCGACCAGGGCCACATCGTGGGCGGACGCCCGGCGATCCTGTTCAACCCGCTCAACGGGCGGCCGGCGTACCCGCTGCTGCGCACGCACATCGGCCAACGACCGCCGTTCACGGGCAACGGGCACACCGGAGCGCCGTACCTCGGCGAGAACGCGGACACCCCGTCCGCGGGCAGGAACACCGTCAACCCGTGGACGAACCGTCCCGACGGCCTGTGCCCGGCCCACCGACCGTTGCGCACCTACAACGTCGTGGCCATCGCCAAGCCCATCCGGCGCACGCCGAGCTTCGTCGACCCGGACGGCAAGATCTTCGTCCTGGCGCAGGACAAGGACCGGATCCTCAACGCCGGGCCCGACGTGGGCGAGCCGCTCGCGATCCGGGCCAACCAGGGCGACTGCGTCGCCATCACGCTGAACAGCATGATCCCCGACGACAAGGCCTTCGACGGGTACTCCAAGGTGTCGATGCACATCCACCACGTGCAGTTCGACGTCCAGGGATCCGACGGCGTGAGCGCCGGCTTCGCCTACGAGCACAGCGTGCGGCCCTACACGGTCACCGACGCCACGCTGACGAAGCCCATGGCGGCCGGCGGCTCGACCCTCACCCTCTCGTCCGTCGCCGGCCTGACCGGAACCGACGCCAACGGCAAGGCGGCCCAGAAGTGGATCGCCATCGGCCAGGGCACCGAGAACATCGAGATCCGGCAGATCAAGTCGGTGAGCACGTCCACCCGGACGGTGACGCTGACGGCGCCGGTGCAGAAGGCCCATCCGTCCGGTGAGTACGCCGGCACCGAGTTCCTCCAGGAACGCTGGTACCCCGACGTCCAGCTCGACAACATCTTCTGGCACGACCACGTCGACGGCATCCACGGCTGGGGCCACGGCCTGGTCGGGCAGCTGATCATCGAGCCCAAGGGCTCGACGTGGACCGACCCGGTCACCGGCAAGCCCGTCGACTCCGGCACGCTGGTCGACATCCACACCTCGAACCCGCTGGCCCCCGGCCTGGTGGACGGCAGCTTCCGCGAGCTCGCGCTGTGGACGATCAACGACAACGACGCCGACGCCTACTCCACGCTCAACCTGCGGGCGAACCCGCTGGTCGACCGGCCGGACAAGGCCCACCAGTTCAGCTCGTGGAAGTACGGCGACCCGCTGACCCCGCTCCCGAAGCTGTACGCGAACGACCCGCTCGTGGTCCGCACGATCAGCATCTCGCCCACCCTCGACTCGCTGCACTTCCTCGGGGCGAACACGTTGCTCGAGCCACGACAGACGTTGAACGGCGTGCCGAACGGCACCCAGATCGACGCCGTCCACGGCGGCATCAGCGAGCGCTACACCCTCGTGCTCAACGGCGAGCCGAGCTCGATGCGGCTGAAGCCGGGTGACTACCTCTACGCCAACGGCATGGAGAACCGCACCCAGCAGGGCGCGTGGGGCATCGTCCGGGTCCTGCCCGGCATGGTCGGCGACCTGCAGCCGCTGCCGGGGGTGAGTACGCCGAGTGCGCCGTACACCGAGCCGACGATGACCGGGAACAACCCGCCGGCCGCCGACGGCCCCGGCAACCCCTGTCCGATGGGCGCACCGAGCCGGTCGTTCGACCTGACCGCGATGGACCGGTCGAACAACATCTCCAACGGCAGCCGCACGGCGTACGTCCCGACCGATGACGTCAACGCCATCAAGCTGGGCACCAAGGTCGCCCAGCCGCTCGTGATGCACGTCGTCGCCGGCGAGTGCGTGACCGTGACCCTGCACGACGCGCTCAACACGCCCGTCGGGTTCTCGATGGGCAAGCTCGACCGCGAGGTCGGGTCGGGCGGCGTCGACGTCGGCTTCAACCCGGAGCAGAACGTCGACCCCGGCGGGGTGCGGACCTACCGCTACTTCGTGCAGACCGACAAGATCGGGAGCGCGGTGATCGGCGACCTGGCCAACGCGGGCAGCCTGAAGAACGGCCTCTACGGCACCGTCGTGGTCGCACCGGCCTCGCAGGTCCCGGGCCAGCCGACGATCTTCCGGGACCCGGTCACCGGCGCCCTGAAGGACCTCGGCGCCCAGGTGCTGGTCCGTGCGCCCGGGACGGCGACGCCGAACTACCGGGACTTCACCGTCCCGTTCGCCGAGGACGACATCCAGATGGGTCGCGACATGATGCCCTACCCGACGGCCGCCACCATCGGCCGGACGCTGCTGGGCTACAACGCCGCACCCGCGGGGAACTCGTTCACCGACCCCGGATCGGTGCCCACCATGACGGCGTACGCCGGAGACCCGATGCTGGTCCACGTGATGATGACGCCCGGCAGCGAGAACAGCCACGTCTTCACCCTCGGCGGGCTCACCTGGCCGCAGGACCGGTTCATCCCGAACTCCAACTGGATGAGCGCCCAGGGCATGGGACCGTGGGAGACCTTCGACCTGGACGTCGTCGGTGGAGCAGGCGGCGGCCGACCCGGCGACTACCTGTACGGCGACTCGCGGCTGCCGTTCACGCAGGCCGGCGCCTGGGGCCTCCAGCACGTCCTGCCGGCCAGCAGCTGCTCGATCCTCCGGGTCGACGCCAGCGCCTGCTGAGCGTCGCACCCGGCACCGCACCCCCGCCGGCGCCCACTCACGAGGGTGGGCGCCGGCGGCAGCTTGTCAGCTGTCAGCGGCGCCCAGGGCATCGAGGAGGGGCAAGCTACGGTCGGCGGCGTCCCCGGCTCGGTCGAGTCCTGCGCGCACCATGAGCGTGCCGCCGGGGCTGTGCCGCCGGGAGGATCGTGTCCTCCTCGAGCGCCCGCGCAACCTCGGGACTCATGACGAGCTCACCTCGATGGACCGCGCGGACGGCGTCGACCAGCTCAGCCACGGTGGCGTCCTTGAGCACGTAACCGCTCGCACCGGCCGCAAGGGCCGCTCGGATGTGCACGGCGTCGCCGTGGCAGGTGAGGATCAGCGCCCGCGTGGCGGAGTGCCCCACGACGATCTCGGCCGCCGCAGCGAGTCCGCCCTCGCCGGGCATCGACAGGTCGAGCAGGGCCACGTCGGGAGCCTGATCACGGACCTGGACGACGGCGTCCTCGCCGCTGGCCGCGACACCGCACACGGTGATGTCGGGCTGGTCGTCGAGGATCGCCGCGAGCCCGTGACGGATAAGGGGGTGGTCATCGGCAAGAACTATCCGAATCATGTTTTCTTCCTCTCGCCCGAGCCGCGCCGGCGGCGGCGCCTCAAGGCAAGTCTGGTGACGGCCCCCTGTGGATTCCTTGGGCTGCTGTCGCCGACCTGGAGCTGGACGGACGATCACAGATCGGGCTGCGGGACCGGGAACGTTCCGAGCAGCACCGTGCCTCCCTCGTCCGCAGGCCGGATCGAGAGGTCCCCGCCCTGGTCGGCCACGGCGTCGAAGAGCAGCCGGAGCCCGATGTGGCCCGACTGCGGATCGGCGATGGAGACCGGTTCGGCGCCCGGTCCGTTGTCGCGCACCGAGACCTGGATGACGTCCCCGACGGCGCGGATGACGACCCAGGCACGGGTCGCCGTGGTGTGCTTGGCGACATTGAGCAGGCCCTCCCGGACGATCCGGTAGGCGAGCTGGTTCGTCGCGTGCCCGAGCGGCTGCTCGGTCTGCAGCTCGACGCTGACGACCAGGCCCGAGCGCTCCGCGCTCGAGGCGAGCTCGTTGATCGCCGTCGCCAGCTCGCCCAGGGCCAGGGACGGCGGGTAGATGTCGGCGAGCAGCGTCCGCAGCGTCGTCAGGTCGTTGCGGATCACCTCGGTGGCGTTGTCGACGATCTGGCGGGCGCTGTCGAGCTCGGACTCGTCGCGGATCCGCGAAGACGCCGACGGCAGGGCGAATCCGAGCCCGGCGAGGTCCTGGATGACCCCGTCGTGCAGCATCTGGGCGATCCGCGACCGCTCGAGGTCGGCCGCGCCGAGGGCATGGTTGAGGACCCGGTTGCGCTCGAGCACGCTCCGGTTGGCGTTGCGAGCGAGGTTGATCGCGACCGGCAGCATCAGCGTCATCAGCAGCAGGATCGATCCGAGCGACAGCGGCGCGATCTCCCACAGCACTCGCCGCTCGTCGGCGTGGATGCCGCTGGCCGACCAGTAGGTCTCGATGATGACCGGTACGCCGTCGGCGTCGGTCGCGCCGACGTACACCTCCAGGAGCCGGCCCGCGCTCAGCTCGAACTGGTTCTCCGGCTGGTCCAGGGTGGAGACCTCGGAGTGGACGAACTCGCTGCCCGCCTGGGCCTTGACCGGGGGGTCGAGGTCGAAGCGCTTGCCGATCAGGCCGTGCTCGTCGGCCCAGAGCACGGTCCCGTCGATCGCCCACAGCTTCATGTGCAGGATGGAACCGGCATTGATCCGGTTCTCCATGACGGTGCTGAACAGCTGAGTGGCGTCGGGGTCCCCGCTCCGGACGGCCTCGTTGACCAGGGGGGCTGCCACACCGCGGGCGAAGGCCTCGCCCCGCGCCTCCGCGGTGCGGAGCGCGATCTTCTCCGACATCTGCTGCGCGACGAGCAGGCTGGCCACGCTCGCCACGACGATGGCGACCAGCACCCCTAGCGCGAACTGGAGGAGTGCGTGACGGCCGAGTCCACCGGAGAGTGCCCTGGCGCCGTCACGGCGCGACATCGCCGACGCCGACCAGTCCGCTGCGCATCGCCAGCACGACGGCTTCGAGCTGCGAGTGGGCACCCAGCTTCGCCAGGATGTTCTTGACGTAGCCGCGACACGTGTTGACCGAGATGCCCAGCTCGTGGGCGATGACGCAGGCGTCGAGACCCGCGGCCAGGAACTGCAGGACGTCGCGCTCGCGATCGGTGAGCGCCGGCTGCCATGCCGGTGCGTGACGGGTCTCCGTGACCAGGTTGCGCAACAGCTCGGGCTGCACCACGAAGGTCCCGCTGCGTGCGGTGCGTACCGCGTGCAGGATCTCGTCGAGATCGCCGTCCTTGGGGTGGAGGGCACACGCGCCCGCCTCGGCTGCCCGGCGCATCAATGCGCTGTCGATGTGCCCGCTGAGCACCGCGACCCGCAGCCCGGGCGTCCGAGCCACGAGCTCGGCAGTCGCCGCCACGCCGTCGCCGTCACGCAGCCGGGCGTCCATCAGGACGAGGTCGGGCTGCAGCGAGGAGACCATCGCCAGCGCCGTGTCGACGTCGCCGGCGATGCCGACGACCTCCATGTCGGGCTGGTCGTCCAGCGTGAGCGCGAGCAGCTGGGCGAACATCAGGTGATCGTCGACGACGACGATCTTCAGTGTCCCGAGAGATGTTTCCTTGCGAACCATCGTTTGACTCATTGGACTTCCAACCTCTGGGAACTGAGGTCCCCCCCGACGTCAACAGTGAGGCCATTTGCAGAACCGCGCGGCGGGATTCGCGTTTCTTTGCCCGAGCTGTGGATTTCTTTGCCTTTGTCGCACGAGGCGTGTCACGCCATCGCGGCGATGACCTTCGCCGCGGCCGCCGAGAGCGCCGAGTCGCGCGCCGGGAGCACCGCTCCCGGGGTCGACGCGAGCGACTGCCGGAGCAGCACGAGGAGCGTCTGCAGCTCGGGTCCCGCGAAGCGGCGTCGGTCGCTGTCGTCCGAGGAGTCGCGGAGGACCGCGAAGTAGAGGTCGCGGCTCTCCGGCCCCGGCTCGTCGCCCAGCTCGTCGATCATGACCTGCCGGAGGTCGGCGTACGCGCGCAGCGCCTCGCCGTGCCGGCCGGACAGCCAGTACGCCCGGATGAGCTGCTGCCAGGCGAGCTCGCAGAGCCGGTCGAGGCGGACCGCCTCGTGGGCCAAGCGGGTCGCGTCGTCGAACCGGCGGACCCCGTTGGCGAGCCCGGCGGCGCGGACGTACGCCGTCACGGCGGACCGGCTGAAGACGTCCCGCGAGCGGTCCGCCCAGGCGGCGTACGGCTCGCTCTCGAGCAGCTCCCCCGTGGCCAGCCGGACCGCGGCGAGCGCGTGGTCGACGACGACGTCGGCCGAGCCGGAGGCGGCGAGGTGCCGGTGCGCCTCGCTCAGGTCGACGGAGACGTCCGGGCCGGCCAGCACGTAGCCGGCGGCGGACGTCGCGAGGACCGAGGCGCGGCCGCTCTTCACGCCCAGGCTGTGCCGCAGGTTGCAGACGTAGCTCTCCAGGGTGCCCTGGTACGACGCCGGCGGGGCGCCGTCCCAGACCAGGTCCGAGAGCCGGTCCTTGGCGACGGGCGCGCCGTCGGCTGCGGCCAGGATCTCGAGGATCTGTCGCGGTCGACCGCGGAGGGCTCCCGGAGGGAGCCACCTCCCGTCGACCTCGACCGACGTTGCTCCGAACAGCCTGACATTGATCATCGCGAGACCCCCACGCTCGACGGATGGATGTGACCGGGGCCCACCCTCGTCGTCGCGGCCGCGCGTCGGCACCCTCATGCGCGGGGGGGCCGACCCCCAAAACTGATTAGTCCGTCCGCCGGCCCCTGGCCGGGTCGGACCATCAGGCGGTGGCGGTGGTGGTGAAGGCGCCGGCGCCGCTGCCCGCCAGCCAGTCCGGCCACGCGACGTTGTAGTCGGCGTACCCGTTGTCGCCGTCGGCCTTGCCGCGCGGCGAACCGGTCATCGTCACCGGGTCGCCCTGCTTGGCGAGGTTGTAGTACCACTCGGCGTCGTTCCAGGAGAGGTGGACGCAGCCGTGCGAGCCGTAGCTGTGACCCGGGTACGGGTCGGCCGGCGAGTAGTGGAGGAAGGTGCCGGAGTTCGTGATCCGGACGTCCCACGGGAGCGTGAGGTCGTAGAAGTTCGGGTCGCTCTTGCTGCACGCGATGTTGACGCTGCAGGAGGTCATCCGGGTGGTGCGCTCCTTGTTGACCACGGCCATCGTGCCGTCCCAGGACGGGAACTCCGGGCTGCCGGCGTCGATCGGCATGGTGCGGACCAGCTTGCCGTCCTTGGTCACGGTCATCTTGTGCTTGGCGATGAAGACGTGGGTGCGGACGTCGGAGCCGATCGTGAAGTCACGCGTGTAGCCGTGCGTTCCGTAGCGGCCGTAGCCGTCACCGACGTGCTTGAAGGCGGCGACCATCGAGATCTTCGTGCCGGAGGGCCAGAAGTGCTTCGGGCGGAAGTCCACGCGCTGGTCCCCGAACCAGTGCCAGGCGCCGGTCACCGGCACCGAGGTCTTGAGCGTGATCGCCTGCTCGACGGCCTTGCGGGCGGAGGTCTTGACCGGATCGCTGAACACGATCGAGATCGGCATCGCCACGCCCACGGTCGTGCCGCTCAGCGGCGCGATGCTCTCCAGGAGCATCGGCGGCCCCTTCGGGAAGTGCTTCTTCGGCGTCGGGGCGGCGGTCGCCGTCGTCGATCCGGACGACGGCTGGGCCGAGGTGGAGGCACCGACCTGCTGGGAGGCGTCGTTCGAGCCCGCGTCGAGACCGCAGCCGGTCAGGGTCAGCAGCAGGCCGGCGGCTGCGGCCGCAGCGGCTCGGTGCGTCCACGTGGTCTTCATGCGGGCTCTGTCCTCTTCTCAACGGTGGGCTCGCCGAAGCCAAGGGTAGTCGGCGTACCGCGCCCGATCCGCCAGGCGAGGCGTGAGTGTGATGAGTCGCTCAGCGGTTCGGTTGCAGGGCGGCGCACCCGGGGTGGTGCCACGATGGTCACAGCACCTGCGAGAGCCGAGGCCCGATGACCGTCCACCACCCCGAGCTCGCCGAGCGCGTACGCCGCCAGGGCGTCCTCCAGCCGGCGATGTACGGCGAGGTCGACCTGTCCGCGACGCCGTACCGCTTCACGACCGACCCGGAGGTGAAGGCCTCGCTGCCGGACTGGGTCGCTCCGCGCGCGCCGCTGCTGGCCGACGAGGCGACCGTGGAGCTGATGCGGACCGCCACCCTGCTCGGCGACGTGGCGGCCGACCCCTACGCCGCGCTGATGGACACCTACGGCGTCAAGCGGCTCATCGCGATGCTGACCACGGCCTGCCGCGAGGACATCGACGCGGTCGAGGACCCGCCGCAGGAGCTGCGCGACTTCGTGGCCGCGATGGAGGTCGTCCCCGACTGGCTGGACAGGGAGCTCGTCGAGGAGGGCGCCCGCCACTCCCGCATCGCCGCGGCCCTCCTCGCTCCGTTCCTGACCCGCGGCGCGTTCCTGGCGACCTTCATCAACACCTACGCCGCGCTGCCGATGGCGCTCACCGGCGCGCTGTCGGACAAGCGGGCCGCGCGCCGGGTCGTCGAGACGACCAGCTTCTTCGCGGTCACCACGCTCCCCCACGCGTTGGATCGCCACGGGATCGGCTTCGAGACGACCGCCCACGTCCGGCTGATGCACGCGGTCGTGCGCCGCAACGCGCTGCGCTCGCCGCGGTGGGATCCGGAGGTCTACGGGGTGCCCGTCCCCCAGGTCGACCAGATGCCGGCCGGGATGATCAACGTCTACATCCTCGCCATGGCGGCGATCCGCGCCGGTCGCACCGCGTGGACACCGCGCGAGCGGGCGATCCACGAGTTCGTGCGCTACCGCTGCTACCTGATGGGCCTGCCCGAGGACCTGCTGCCCTGCGATCCCGCCGGGATCGTCCGGGTCTTCCACACCCGCGCCGCGACCCTGCGCGACGACTTCGACGAGGCGACCTGCGGTGCGCTGGTGCGGTCGACCCTGGCGGCGTACCTCCGGCCACGGCGTACGCCGCACGACCGGGTCGCGGACCGCGTCGAGAAGGCCTGGAGCAAGGTCTTCTTCGCCCGGGCCTTCGGCCGCGGGCGCGGCCTCGCCGCCGGGTCGAGCGTGCGGATCGACCGCGTCGATCGCGCGCTCGTGGCGCTCACCACGCCCTACGTGCTCGGACGGTTCACGGCGGTCGTGAAGGCCTCGGAGGTTCCCGCGCTGCGCCCCCTCGCCGACGCGTACGCCCTGCGCGTGCTGCGCCGGTGCCTCGCGCGCTACGGCGTCGACGAGGCGATGACCGAGTCGCACGGCCGCATGGCGGCCTGATGCAGCAGGTCGGGTTCGCCGTCGGGCTGGTCCTGATCGGGCTGCTGTCCGCCGGGATCGCCGGGTGGTCACGGCTCGACCTCGGCTGGCAGCCGGTCACCGCGCTCGCCCGGGCGACGGTGCAGCTCGCCGTCGTCGCCCTCCTGCTGCGCGGGGTGCTGTCGGTCCCCGCCACCGCCGCCGCGTTCGTGGCGCTGATGGTCGCGACGGCCTCGTGGACCTCGGGCGGGCGCCTGGACGCCGTTCCGCACGGACGACGCCTCGCGCTCCTCGGTGTCCTGACCGGGGCCGGGATCGCCCTGGTCGTGGCGTTCTCGGCCCGGATGGTCACCTTCGACGCGCGCCACGTCGTCGCGCTGGCCGGCATCGTGATCGGCAACGCGATGAACGCCGCCACGCTCTCGGGCCGGCGCTTCGCCCAGAGCGCCCAGCAGCGCCGCGACGAGGTCGAGGGCTGGCTGGCGCTGGGCGCCACGCCCGAGCAGGCCTACGACGAGATCGCGCGCACGGCCGTGCGCGAGGCGCTGCTGCCGAACCTCGACCAGACCCGCGCCACCGGCCTCGTCACGCTGCCCGGCGCCTTCGTCGGTGCGCTGTTCGGCGGCGCCGGGCCGGTGGCGGCCGCCGAGTTCCAGCTGGTCGTGCTGTCCTGCGTGGTGCTCGCGATGCTCGTCTGCGGGCTGGTGGTGGCCCGGACGGCCGCCCGCACGCCGTACGTCTTCGTGTGACCGCTCCGTGACCGTCAGGGCCGGAAGACCACCTTCACCGTCCCGTTCGCCTTGCCCTGGAAGTCCCGGTACGCCGCCGGCGCCTCCTCGAGCGGGACGTGGTGGGTGGCGAACGACTCGACCCCGAGCACGTCCTCGTCGGCGACCAGCGGCATCACGTCGGGCAGCCAGCGGTGCACGTTGGCCTGACCCATCCGCAGGGTCACCTGCTTGTCGAACATCGTCATCATCGGCAGCGGGTCGGTCTGGCCGCCGTACACACCGGAGAGGGAGACGGTCCCGCCGCGGCGTACCGCCTCGATGGCGGTGTGCAGGGCGGCCATCCGGTCGACCCCAGCCCGCTGCATCAGCGCGGCCGCCAAGCCCTTCGGCATCAGCGTGGTGGCCTTCTGCGCGAGCGAGGCGATCGGCGACCCGTGGGCCTCCATGCCGACGGCGTCCACGACCGAGTCGGCGCCACGGCCGAAGGTCCGGCTGCGCACCTCCTCGACCACGTCGTCGACGTGGCGCAGGTCGATCGTCTCGACCCCGTTGGCCGAGGCCCGGGCCAGCCGCTCGTCCACCATGTCGACGCCGATGACCCGGTAGCCGCGGTGCAGGCCGATCCGGGTCGCCATGTCGCCGATCGGCCCGAGACCGAGCACCAGGAGCGTGCCGCCGTCGGGGACGTCGGCGTACGCCACGGCCTGCCAGGCGGTGGGCAGCACGTCGGAGAGGAAGAGGAAGCGGTCGTCCGGTGGCCCCTCGGGCACCTTGATCGGGCCGAAGTCGCCGTGCGGGACGCGGAGGTACTCGGCCTGGGCGCCGTCGACCGCGCCGTACAGCTTGCTGTAGCCGAAGAGCGCGGCGCCGGTGCCGTGCTCACGCACCTGCGTGGTCTCGCACTGGGTGTGCAGTCCCCGCTCGCACATGAAGCAGTGCCCGCACGCGATCTGGAACGGTACGACGACGCGATCGCCCACGGCGAGGTTCTGGGCGCCCGGGCCGACCTCCTCGACGACACCCATCGGCTCGTGGCCGACGATGTCGCCGGGGGTCATGAACGGCCCGAGCGCCTCGTAGAGGTGGAGGTCGGACCCGCAGAGCCCGGACGAGGTGATCTTGATGATCACGTCGTTGGGCTCCTTGATGACGGGGTCCGGGACGGTCTCCACGGAGATCTTGCGCTGGCCCTGCCAGGTGACGGCGCGCATGTCAGACGTCGCCGCGCCAGCCGCCGGTGGCGGCACCGCGGGACTCGATGAAGTCCCGGAAGCGCTCGGCGTCCTTCTTCACCTGCCGCTCGTCGACCTTGACGGCCGAGCCGACCTTCTCGACGAGGTCGGAGGGCTCCCAGTCGATCTGGATCATCGCCCGCGTGGTGCGGTCGTCGAGCTTGTGGAAGGTGACGACGCCGGCGTGCTTGCTGTCGCCGGTGGTGCTGCGCCAGGCGATCCGTTCGTCGGGGTGCTGCTCGGTGATCTCGGTGTCGAACTCGCGGGTCACCCCGGCGATGTTGGTCACCCAGTGGTTGTGCGTGTCGTCGAGCTGGGTGACGGACTCCACGCCGGTCATGAAGTTCGGGAACGACTCGAACTGCGTCCACTGGTCGTAGGCGACGCGGACGGGCACATGGACGTCGACGGACTGCTGGATCGTGCTCACGAAGGACTCCCCTGCTCGTTGATCGTTGCTGTCGGTCCCCCGTGCCCCGGAGTCCTGATCGCAAACGGTTCCCAGCCTCAGCGCTGTTGCAGCAGGTACGGCAGCCGGCGCGTCAGGAAGGCGCGCGGGAACTCGTCCCGCAGCCGCCACAACCCGGTGTCGACCACGAAGTGGGCCATGACCAGGCCGAGGTACGCGCCGTAGAGCGCGCGAGCCGGGCCGTGCGCGGTGTGCAGGTGGGAGGCCTGGTTGAGCAGGAGCCCGCCCACGAGCGCGATGTTGACGAGGACGAGCACGCCGAGCCGGGGTCCCGTCGCGGACTCGACCGGAGCCCCCGCGAGCATGCCGAGCAGCAGCAGGTACTGCAGCCCGTGGGCGATGGTGAGGCCGGCCACGGCGGCGTACGGCGAGGAGAACAGGAACACCGGCGCGAAGAAGACCAGCGACGACAGGTACACCACCACGTAGGCACCCGGCCGGGCCGCAGGCGGACGGCGCCCGACCGCCACCAGCCCAGCCACCACGCTGCCCAGGAACAGCACCGCACCCGCCACGACGAGCCCGTGCAGACGGAGGTCCGGCTCCAGCCGCAGGAGCGCGGGATGGCCCACCAGCGCGAGGATCCCGCCGCATCCCGCCCCGACGAGGGCGCGTCGTTCGGCCGTCGCGAGCGCGGGCGCGCGCAGCGAGCGCGCAGCCAGCGCCGCGATGCCGAGGTTCTGCTTCTGGAAGTGGAGGAACTGCCAACCGAAGTAGACCAGCAGCGCGTCGACGAACCACGAGGGCGGCGCGACCACGGCGGCGACGGCGGTGCCGAGGACGAGGAGCGTCGGCGCGACGACATACCGACCGCGGTGCCGACGGGCGTGCGCCCGCACCTCCGGAACCGTGAAGAACCAGCCGGTCGCGCCGACGTGGGCCGACGACCCGACGAACAGCAGCCACACGAGGGCCGGTCCCGGGCGCGCTCCCGGCGCCGGCGCGAGCGCGATCGCCAGCACGAGCGGCACCAGCGTCAGCGCCGTGGTCGCGCCCAACCACCACCGCGTCGGACGCAGCAGCGGCGGCGCGGCGGTGTCAGCCACCACCGCAGTCACCGGCGGCGCCCGCCGAGGAGTTCATGAGGATCACGAAGACCGTGATCAGGGCCGCGAGGAACACCAGCCCCCAGAACAGCCACACCCTCATCGACGGACCGCCCCGGAGCGGCTCGACGTGCTCCACGACCGCCCCGGCCGGCGGCTCCGCACCGCTCCTCACGTCACTCATGCTGCCTGGGACGCGCGGGTGGCGCCGGAAGTTGCAGCCCATCGGTCGCGCCGGGTTCGGCGGCCCAGACCGGAGTCGAACCGGTCGCCGCGGTGGCGGCTGTTTCGTCGGCAATCCCTGCGGGCCTCGGCCGGCGCGGTGCTGCCGGCTAGAGGCCCAGTACCCAGATCGGCGCGGTCGTCACCGCTCCAGTGCCTGCGCGATGCGCGCGTCGAGGCTGAACCGACCCGCGCCGATGAGCGCCGCGGCGAGCGCCAGGCCGGCGATGGCCAGGTTCAGCTGGTACCCGGTGCCGGACCCGGTCGGGTTGAAGCCCTCCGCGCCGGTGACGGTGATCATCGCCATCACCATGTCGCCGACGAGCGCCAGCCCGGCCAGGCGCGTGAACAGGCCGAGCGCCATCGCGATGCCGCCGCCGAGCTCGGTCACGCCGGCCAGGACGGCGAAGAGCGTGCCCGGGTGGAGGTGCGCCCCCTGGGCCATGAAGACCGCGGTCTCGTGGATGCCGTGCGGGCCGCCCTCACCGGGGAACGCGCCGAACAGCTTGGCGGCGCCGTAGTAGACGAAGGTCCACGCCAGGACGACCCGCACCACGAGGAGAGCGACGTCCACCGGCGTACCGGACGAGGTGGTCCCGAGGAGCGTGCGCGCCCACCGCGCGGCGCTGGGCTGCGAGCCGGCCACGCTCACCACCGACCCTCGGGTCGGTCGTCCGTCATGTTCGGTGGGGGCTCCTTGACGGACGGGAGCGTGACCGGCTCCTTCATGGGCCGGAACGGCCCGAGCATCTGGGCGGTGAATACGCTGAGGTGGTGCGCTCCGTCCTCGTCCTGCTCGACGCGCAGCGGGCGCTGCGCCAGCCCGGTGTCGGCCCTGATGGTCTCCGGCGTGGGGAAGATCGCCCGGTGCGTGAGCTGGTCCCAGATCGTCAGCGTGAAGCCGAGGTTGACGTCCTGTGCGCCGGTCACGCGGTGGTGGATGCGGTGGTAGTTCGGGCTCACGAACACCCGGTCGAGCGGGCCGAAGCCGAGGTCGGTGTTGGAGTGGGCGAACGCCACCGCGCCGCCGTAGAAGACCAGCAGCAGCGTCGGCAGCTCGCCGTTGGCGAGCAGCACGAGAGCCGGGATCACGGCCAGCAGGTACGAGACGTGGATGAGCGGGTGGGTCCGGAACACGGTGAGGACGTTCATGTCCTCCTGGGAGTGGTGCAGCTCGTGGAAGCGCCACAGCACCCGCACACGGTGGTTGGCCAGGTGCACCAGCCAGTTGAAGAAGTCCATCCCCACCAGGATCACGAGGACCACGGCCCAGCGCGGGACCACGCCGAGCCGGGGCAGGATCACCCAGGGGGCGAGGTGTCGGGTGATGTCGGCCAGGCCCAGGGTCAACGCGGTCACGAGCGGTACGACGACCACGACGTACAGCACGGCGTACAACAGGTCATGGCGGTGACCACGGGCCACGAGCGGTCGCTCCTGCGCCGGGCGCACCCGCTCGGCCACGAGGAACAGCACGATCAACGCGGACGCCGTCGGGCCGATCGTCTCGACGCGGAGGTCCGTCATCGAGCTGGCGAACGCTGCCCCACCCCACCGCGTCGCCCAGCCGATCCCGACCAGGAGCACCCCTGCCACCGGGATCAGCAGGGCCGGGACGTAGACGAACGACGAGAGCCGACGCCAGGCCCGGACGGCTGGTCGGGGATCGGTCACCTCGGGGAGCGGCGTCGCGACGTCAAAGGTCTCCTGCACCATCTCCTGCACCACCTTCCCTGAGTGGACGCCGATCAGAACGCTGCGCCGCCGCCTCCGGGTGCCGACGTGGCCGGGGTCGTCGCGCCGGACGGCTGCCCGCCGGGCGTCTGGTCCTTGGCCGTCGAGCCGCCACACCCGGTGGCGAGCGTCAGTACGGCGGCGGCTGTCGCCGCGCCCAGGATCATCTTCCGTGCATGGGTCGTTGACATCTGGAACCTCATCTCCGGTGACGAGACCCCCGGGCGGGTGCCTCACCGAAAGACACGACGACACCCCGAGAATGGTTCAGATCGCGCCCGTAGGTCACTGTCCGTAGGAGAACCGCAGGTCGGCGAAGATCAGGTGGCTCATCCGCTTGCCCAGGGATGCGGCCGTGCTCTCGTCGGGCGGAGCATCCGGCGTCAGCAGGGTGAACCTGAGCCGCGTGTCGTCGCGGGCGCCGGAGAGCTCGAACACCACCCGGTCCCGGGGCCGGTCGGGCCACAACGACGACCAGACGACGCGGTCCGGGCGCACCGCCTCCAGGACCGTCGGCTCGACCTCGCCGCGCCGAAGGTTCAGCCACGGTCGGGCGCGCGGTGCGTGCGGCTCGGTCAGCGACTCCCACACCACCCACTGCGGAGCCGGCAGCCGCTTCGTCCGGCCCCCGTACTGCTGCATGCGGCACAACCTAGGTCGATCCCCCGTCGACGGCCAGCGATTTCACTCCACGCCGGTGGTCTCGCCCGCGCACCCGGCGTACGCTCGCGCCATGGTCAAGCCCCTGGTGGCGCGACAGTCGACGTTCGTTCCAGCTCCCGCGGACGTGCCGTTCGGGATGCTCCCCGAGCTGCCGCTCGACCACATCTATCGCCGGTGGTACTGGGTGATTCCGCCGATCCGGCGGGTCATCTACGACGACGGCGAGTGGAACAGCGTCGGCCGGAAGCGAACGATGGTCCTCCACGGTGGCACCGCGATCGCTGAGGTCGTGCACGTCGAGCGACCGAAGTCGTTCGGGTACGTGCTGAGCTCGATGACCGGGTTGCTGGCGCCCTTGATCCGCCAGGTCGAGGGCAAGGTCGACCTGGTGCCCGTCGCAGGCGGCACCGAGGTGACGTGGCAGTGGACGATCCACCCCCGAAGCCGGCCCGTGGTTCCGGCGGTCTATGTCTTCGCCTGCCTGTGGCCGTCATGGGCGCTCAAAGCCCTGAGCTACCTGGCAGCCGAGGTGGCCGAGCCCGGCCGCAGCACGGCCTGACCGTCACGGCCGCAGGTCCACGCGTCGGATGGCGACGCGCAGCGCGGTCCCGCGCCCGCCCCAGCTCCGGCTGCACCGCCTCCAGCGCGTGGGACTCCGCATCGGTCCTCATGGACCGAGCTTGTTCCGCGTTCACGCGGATCGCAACGGCACGACAGAACCGGCCCGAGGCAGGCGCGCCCGATCCGAAGGTCGGGCGCGCAACGCCTCGACAGCCGGACTGCCGTCAGAGACGTTCGATGATCGTCGCGTTGGCCAGGCCGCCGGCCTCGCACATCACCTGCAGGCCGTAGCGGCCCCCGCGCTGCTCGAGGACGTTGACCAGGCTGGTGGCGAGCCGGCCACCGGACGCGCCGAGCGGGTGCCCGATCGCGATGGCGCCACCGTTGATGTTGACCTTGTCGAGGTCGGCTCCGGTCTCCTTCTGCCACGCGAGGACGACCGACGCGAAGGCCTCGTTGACCTCGAAGGCGTCGATGTCAGCGAGCGTCAGGCCGGCACGCTGCAGCACCTTCTGCGTCGCGGGGATGATGCCGGTGAGCATGAAGACCGGGTCGTCGCCGACGACGGCGAAGGAGTGCACCCGCGCCCGCGGCGTGAGGCCGAGCCGGGTTGCCGCGTCCTCCGAGGTCACGAGGACGGCGGACGCGCCGTCGTTGACCGGCGAGCTGTTGCCGGCGGTGATGCGCCAGTCGATCTCCGGGTACGCCGCAGCCCAGTCCTCGCTCCAGAATGCCGGTCGTAGACCGGAGAGGACCTCCGCGGTGGTGCCCGGACGGATGGTCTCGTCGGTGCGCAGGTCGTTGACGAAGGTGACCTGGCTGTCGATCAGGCCGTCCTTCCAGGCCCGTGCGGCCCGCTCGTGCGACATCGCGGAGTACTCGTCCAGCCGGGTGCGCGACAGGCCCCACTTGTTCGCGATCAGCTCGGCGCTGATGCCCTGCGGCACCAGCCGTCCCGCGTAGCGATCGTTCACCGACGGGCCGAAGAAGTCCTTGCCGACGAACTGGCTGCCGATCGGGATCCGGCTCATCGACTCGATGCCCGAGGCCACCGCCACGTCGTACGCGCCGGCCATGACGCCCTGGGCCGCGAAGTGGAGCGCCTGCTGGCTGCTGCCGCACTGGCGGTCGACGGTCACACCGGGGACCGTCTCCGGGTAGCCCGCGGCGAGGAGCGCCCACCGCGCGGCGTTGCCGGACTGCTCCCCGATCTGGCCGACGGCGCCGGAGATGACGTCGTCGATCACGGCCGGGTCGATGCCGGTGCGGTCGACGAGCGCTCGCAGGGCGTGGGCATGGAGGTCGACGGGATGGATGTCGGCGTACGCGCCACCGGGCTTGCCCTTGGCGAGCGGCGTGCGGACGGCGTCGACGATGACTGCTGCGTTCATGATGTCCTCCTCGAGTGCTGACTCAACATTTTGAAGCCAGATCCGGAACGCTACACTCTGGCTATCGATTCCTGAAGTCAGTTGAAGGTGAGGTGGGTGACAATGCAGCTGCAGGCACCGCTCGACGACCGCTCGACGTGGTCCCCCGTCGGCCGCTGCCCGATCGAGAAGGCGATGGGCGTGGTCGGCGCCCGTCCGGCGATGCTGCTGATGCGTGAGGCGCACTACGGCACGCGCCGGTTCGACGACTTCGTCACGCGGATCGGCGTCGCACCGGCGACGGCAGCGACCCACCTCCGCAACCTCACCGAGGCCGGTCTGCTCGAGCGCAGGCCCTACCAGGACGACGGCGCGCGCACCCGCGACGAGTACGTCCTCACCGCGGCCGGCGTCGACCTGATGCCTGTGGTCATCGGCCTGTTCGCGTGGGGCCAGAAGCACGCCGACGGCTCCGACCAGCTCGAGCTCGCCCATGCCGGTTGCGCCGAGCCCGTCCAGGTCACGGTCGCCTGCGCGGCGGGCCACGAGGTCACCGAGGACGACGTCGAGGTCCGCCTGCGCAGGCCGAGCGGTACGACGGGCCGGCGCCGGCCCTAGCGGCGGACGGCCTCAGCTGCGGGCGCTCGGGGCGGCCTTGTCGAACACGTCGGCACCGAACGGGCGAAGACCCGCCTGACCCGCGAACCCGAGGTGGCCGTGGCCGTCCGAGCCACCGGTCGTGATGCCGAGGAGGTCCTCGTAGCTGCGCAGCGCCGAGTAGTGGTTGTACGGCGTCGGGTTGACGCTGCCCGCCTGGATCAGGACCGCGCCGACGCGGCCGCCGCCCGGGTACTGACCGGGCGCCGTCGGCGCGGGGAGGTGGCTGAAGAGGGCGTCGAGCGGCGGGTAGCCGGGGTTCGCGTTGTCCGGGCCCGCCTGCTCGCCGCAGCACGCCGAGGTGTCGTCGGGCGACGCCTCGTCGAAGGTCACGACCACCAGCATCTGACCGCTACGGTACGCCGGCGAGCCGAGGATCAGCGGCATCCAGTGCTTCAGCCACAGGTCGGCCCCCACCAGGCCGCCCACGTGGGTGCCTTCGGTGTTCGTGCCGACACAGGTGGCGTCGTGGCCGTCGGTGCAGACGTTGGGCGTCACGAAGGAGAACTGCGGCGTGGTGCTCAGCCGGGAGAGGTCCTGCGCGAGGTGCCCGGAGAAGGTGTCACCGGCCGCGCCGACCTTGACCGTGCCGAGCGGCACAACGTGCTGGTCGCAGTAGGCCTGGTCGTCGATGACCGAGTGGAAGAACAGGGCGGGGACGTGGCGGATCGCGTACTGGTCCGTGGTCGTGGCGTGGTTGGGGAAGGTGCCGTTGGTGGCCGGGTGGGCGCAGTCGGTGCCGCCGAGGAGGTCCGGGGTGCCGAAGTCGCGGGCGGGGTCGTTGCCCATGTCCTCGGCGTACTCCCGCCAGGTGATCGCCTTGGAACCGCGGGCGTTCTGGTTGGCCTGGGCGTCGAGCTGTCCACCGATCGTCTGCACCGAGGCCGGGTAGACGCACCCGCTGCCGTCGACCTGACCGGGGTACGTCGCCTGGTCCGGGTCGAGCGTACCCGGGGTGACGTCGGTGTAGGTCGAGGCGAAGGTGGTCGTGTTCGTGATGCAGTCGTTGCCCGAGGCCTTGTTCGGCGCCTGGCCCGAGATCTGCGCGAGGTAGTTGTCGGTGCTGAAGTGGCCGGTGGCGTAGTAGCTGGTCAGCAGCTGACCCTGGGGCACCAGCACCTTGTTGAGGTACGTCGCCGGCGAGCTCGGCCCGAACGAGTCGTCGAAGTCCTCGTTCTCCAGGTCGATCACCAGCACGTGCTTGACCACACCGCCGGTCACCGACGGCGAGCCGGGGGTCTGCGTGCCGGCGAACCCGGGCGCACCCAGTCCGAGCGCTGCCGCGGCCGCGGCCGCGAGTCCTGCCGTCACGATCGGGAACCTACGCACCGCTGCACCTCTTTCGGAGACGAATGATCTGGGCCACTCCATCGCCTCCACCCGAACAGCGGCGGAACGGTGCCGGACGACCGGCCGAACGACGCGTGATCAGGACGCGCTGGTCGGAGCGGCCGGGCCGGTGATCGGCACCCGCCCCGACGCCGCCGCGCGCGGTCAGGCCTCGGCGACCTCGCCGGCGTAGACCCGGAACGTCGTACCGCAGCCCGCGGCGTGCTGCTGGGTCGCTGCCATCTCGGGGGTCGCGGCCGAGGCCTGGAAGGCGGCCTCGCTCGGCCAGATCAGCTCGGCGACGAGGTACGGCGTACCGCCCTGCGGGTGGCTGAGCTGGAACCTGTCCAGCCCGGGCACGGCCTTGACCAGGGGCACGTGCTCGTCGGTGTAGCGGCGCTCGAAGGCCTCCTTGTCGGCCGGCTCGTCGTACTCCACGGTCAGTCGGTACATCGCTCACTTCCTTCTGCAGATCCTGTGTCGGTCGACGGGACGACAGCCTTCTCTCACCGAGACGGCGGCGCTCCACTCGAGGAGCGGACGACCAGCTCATGGGCGACAAGCTCGTCCTCGACCGGTCCTCGCGCCAGACGCTTCAGCACCATTTCGGCGGCGAGCTCCCCCTGCCGGGCGACCTCCTGGCGAACCGTCGTCAGGCCCATGAGCTCGGCCAACGGGTGGTCGTCGATGCCGACGATCGAGACGTCCTCCGGGACGCGAAGGCCGAGCCGCCGCGCCGCCTGCAGCGCACCGAAGGCGATCTCGTCGGAGAAGCACACGATGGCGGTCGGCGGCTCGGCCGAGGACAGCAGCCGCTCGGCACCCTCGGCGCCGAAGGTCGGCGTGAAGGGCACCGACACGACGTAGTCGTCCCGGGCAGCGATGCCGGCAGCCTCGAGTCCCCGCTGGTAACCCTCGAGCCGTTGCACGTCCGGGTCCCAGTGCACCTCGCCGTAATTCGTCGCCCGGATGAGTGCGATGCGTTCGTGCCCGAGCCCGACGAGGTGGTCGACCGCGGTCTGCGCGATCGCCCGGTCGTCGACCTCGACGTGCGGGAAGTCGCGGATGCGGCCGCCCGCGACGACCACCTCGACCCCGAGGTCGTCGAGCCGGCCGGCCTCCTCGGCCGGCAGGGGCAGCGCGATCAGGATGACGGCATCCACCTTCCGTCGCGTGGGGAGCTCGCGGAAGAACCGCTTCCTCACCTCGGCGTCCTTGACCTGGTAGATCAGGACGTCGAGGTCCGCGGCACGGAGCCGACTCTCGATCGCGGCGAGCATCTCGCCATAGAACCACACCTCCGCGGCCGGTACGACGACGCCGACCCGTCGCGTCTGGCCGCCGGACAGCCGCGATGCCTCCGGGGAGATGACGTACGCGAGCTCGTCGGCGATCCGCTGGATGCGCGCCCGCGTCTCCTCCCCGACACCCGGCAGCCCGCGAAGTGCGCGCGAGACGGTCGCCACGGAGACCTCTGCCCGACGCGCGACGTCGGCCATGTTGATCTCAGTCCGGTTCTGCACGCGCCCCAAGGTAGCCACTCCCGCCTCGTCCGCCGGCACCTCGACTCCGTGCCACCGGAGGAATCTCGGGCCAGGGGGTTGACAGCCCAGTGTGGCAGCCGTCACGATCTCACGCAAACGTTTGCTGCAAACGTTTGCGTGATGTCCCTCACCTCTCAGAAGGGTGCCTCTCTTGCTGCACAACGAGCCCGACGTCGACAGCCTCGCCAGGACGTCGCACAGCACGGCTGCCGCCCGGCCGACGCCCTGGTGGACGGACGCGGTGGTCTACCAGGTCTACATCCGGTCCTTCGCCGACGGCTCCGGGGACGGCATCGGCGACATCGCCGGTGTCCGTGCCCGGATCCCCTACCTGGCCGAGCTGGGTGTCGACGCCATCTGGATCAACCCCTGGTACCCGTCACCGCAGGCCGACGCCGGGTACGACGTGGCCGACTACCGCGACATCGAGCCCGCCTACGGGACCCTCGAGGAGGCTGACCAGCTGCTCGCCGAGGCCCATGCCGCCGGCATCCGCGTCATCCTCGACATCGTCCCCAACCACACCTCCGACCAGCACGCGTGGTTCCGGGCCGCGCTGGCCGGCGACGAGCAGGCCCGGTCCCGCTACGTCTTCCGGCCGGGACGAGGCGAGCACGGCGAGCTGCCGCCCAACAACTGGGAGAGCATCTTCGGCGGCCCGGCCTGGGCCCGTGTGCCTGACACCGACGGCAGCGCGGCGGAGTGGTACCTCCACCTGTTCGCCCCCGCCCAGCCCGACCTCGACTGGAACAACCCGGAGGTCCGCGCCGAGTTCGAGGACATCCTGCGGTTCTGGTTCGACCGGGGCGTCGACGGGTTCCGCATCGACGTCGCCCACGGCCTGGTCAAGCAGGACGGTCTGCCCGACGTCGGTGTCCACGACCCGGCCGCGCCGCACAACGAGCCGCATCCGGCGTGGGACAACGAGGGCGTCCACGAGATCTACCGCGGCTGGCGTCGGGTCGCCGACGCCTACGGACCGGACCGGGTCTTCGTGGCCGAGGCGTGGGTGCGGGACAACGAGCGTCTCGCGGCGTACCTGCGCCACGACGAGCTGCACACGGCCTTCCAGTTCGACTTCCTGCGGGCACCGTTCCGTGCCGGCTACATGAAGGGTGTCGTCGACGACGCGCTGGCAGCGACCGCCGCTGCCGGCGGCACCAGCACGTGGGTGCTGTCGAACCACGACGTCCCGCGCCACCTCACGCGCTACGCCCGCTCCCAGCCCGAGCACATGGTCGAGTCGACGTGGGACCGGCTGCGGTGGGCGACGGAGCCGGTCGACCTCGCCCTGGGCGAGCGCCGCGCCCGCGCCGCTGCGATCTTCGTCCTGGGCCTGCCCGGCACCGTCTACCTCTACCAGGGCGAGGAGCTCGGCCTTCCCGAGGTCGAGCACCTTCCCGACGAGGCCCGCCAGGACCCGACCTGGTTCCAGAACACCAACGGCGACCCGGGCCGCGACGGATGTCGCGTCCCCCTGCCGTGGGGTGGCGACGGTGCTTCCGCCGGCTTCAGCCCTGCCGGGGCCGCCGGCGAGCCCTGGCTTCCGCAGCCGGCCGGCTGGTCGGCGTACAACGCCGCCGACCAGGAGCGGGACCCGGACTCGGTGCTCAACCTCTACCGTCGCGCCCTTCGCCTCCGACGCTCGCACATCGTGGGTGCCGACGGCTTCGCGTGGGTGTACACGTCCGACAGCGTCGCCGCCTTCCGGCACGGGGACGTCGAGGTCTGGCTCAACACCGGAACCACGCCCATCCCCCTGCCCCCGGGCGAGGTCCTCGTCGCCTCGACGCCCGGCGCCGACCCGGACTCGCTCGCCCCGGCCGCCGCCGTCTGGCTGCGCCGACCCTGACCACCCTCCTCACGCCGTCCCCCACAGAAGGAAGTTCCATGCATCACTCCCGCACCGCCGTCTCGCTCGCCGCGCTCAGCCTCTGCGCCCTCCCGCTCGCCGCCTGCGGCAGCGGCGGAGGCTCCGCCAACGATGCCTTCTCCCAGCACCTGTCCGACCGTGGCCCGATCACGTACGTCCAGGGCAAGGTCAACGACAATGCCACGCGCGGCATCATCGCGAAGTGGAACGCGATGCACCCCGACGAGAAGGTCACGCTGAAGGAGCAGACCGCGATCGCGGACCAGCAGCACGACGACATCGTGCGCAACCTCGATGCGAAGAACCCCGGCTACGACGTCGTCTCGGTCGACGTGGTCTGGACAGCTGAGTTCGCCGCCAAGGGCTACCTCCAGCCGCTGACGGGCCCGCTGGCCCTCGACACGAACGGCCTGCTCCCGGCAGCGGTCAAGGCCGGCCAGTACAACGGCACCCAGTACGCCGCACCGGCGACCAGCGACGGCGGCATGCTCTACTACCGCACCGACCTGGTGAAGAGCCCGCCGAAGACCTGGTCCGAGCTGTTCGCGGACTGCGGCATCGCGAAGAAGGCAGGCATCGACTGCTACGCCGGCCAGTTCAACAAGTACGAGGGCCTGACCGTCAACGCGACCGAGGCCATCAACAGCGCCGGCGCCTCGGTGGTCGGACCGGACGGGAAGACGCCGACGGTGGACAGCCCGGAGGCGATCAAGGGCCTCAGCGTGCTGGCCGACGCGTACAAGGACGGCGACATCCCGAAGGCGGCGATCACCTACTCCGAGGAGGAGGGGCGGCAGTCGTTCGAGTCCGGCCACCTCTTGTTCTTGCGGAACTGGCCCTACGTCTACAGCCTCGCCTCGGGTGACGCGAGCTCGAAGGTGAAGGGCAAGTTCGCGGTCGCACCGCTGCCCGGCTTCGACGGTCCGGGGGCCTCCACCCTGGGTGGTCACAACCTCGCCATCAGCGCCTACTCCGACCACAAGGCGACGGCCCTCGACTTCATCAAGTACATGGAGTCCGAGGAGGCCCAGACCGCGTTCATGGAGAAGGGTTCGCTCGCACCCGTGCGGGCCGACGTCTACACCAAGCCGGCGCTCGTCGCGAAGTACCCCTACCTGCCCACGCTGCTGACCTCGATCGAGCACGCCGTCCCGCGCCCGATCACGCCGTTCTACCCCGGCGTCACGCTCGCCATCCAGGACAACGCGTACGCAGCCATCACCGGCAGCAAGCCCGTGCCGCAGGCGGTCGCCGACATGTCCGCTGCGATCAAGGCAGCGTCGAGCCAGTGAGCGCCGACGCCGCGCCGACCTCGGACCGGAGGCGCTCCCTGCGCCGCCGGTCCGGGGCCCGGTCCCTGGACCCGCACGAGCGTCGCCGCGCGTTCCTGCTCATCTCGCCGGCCATGGCGGTGCTCGCCGTCGTCATCGGCTACCCCGTCTGCCGGGCCGTCTACATGTCGTTCCAGAACGACCCACACCTGGACTCCGCCGGCTTCTTCGTGCCGGGCGGCTTCGCCGGGTTCCAGAACTTCACCCACTGGCTGTTCCAGCGGTGCGGCGGCGCCTCGTGCCCGCCGGGCAACCCCGGCTCGGCCTTCTGGAACGTCGTCGGCATCACCATCTTCTTCACCGTCGTCTCAGTGGCGATCGAGCTGGTCCTCGGCTTCTGGTTCGCCACGATCATGAACGGCAGCTACCGCGGCCGCAGCCTGGTGCGCGCCGCCGTGCTCGTCCCCTGGGCCATCCCGACCGCAGTCACCGCCAAGCTCTGGTACTTCATCTTCAGCTACGAGGGCATCGCGAACCGGGTGCTGCACGCCCACGTCATCTGGTTCGGCGACGCGTGGGCAGCACGAACGGCGATCATCGTCTCCGACGTCTGGAAGACCACCCCGTTCATGGCGCTGCTGATCCTCGCCGGACTCCAGATGATCCCCTCGGACGTGTACGAGGCCGCGCGGGTGGACGGCGCCACGAGGTGGCAGCAGTTCTGGGCCATCACCGTGCCGCTGGCCCGGCCCGCGATCGTCGTCGCGCTCCTGTTCCGCACCCTCGACGTGCTCCGCATGTTCGACCTGCCCTACATCATGACCGGCGGTGGCACGGGGAGCGGGCACGCCACCACGACGCTGTCGATCCTGGTCGTCAACCAGGTCCGCAACGGCTTCAACAGCGCGGCCGCCCTGTCGACGCTGACCTTCGTCTTCATCTTCGTGGTGGCCTTCGTGTTCGTGAAGTTCCTCGGAGCGAACGCGACCGGAGCCGAGGAGGAGACCCGATGACCGCCACCCGGACGCGTCTGCGGAGCGTGCGCACCTACCTGGGCATCGCGCTCATCCTGGTGTGGGGGCTGGCGCCCTTCTACTGGATGATCGTCACCGCGTTCCGCGACGTGCAGTTCACCTTCAGCTCGACGCCCTGGCCGACGCACGTCACGTGGGACAACTTCCGCGCGGTGTTCGACACCAGCCAGAACCACTTCGGCCGCGCGCTGGCGAACAGCGTCCTCATCGGCGTCGCCACCACGAGCATCGGGCTGGTCGTCGGGGTCTTCACGGCGTACGCGCTGGCGCGCATGACCTTCCCCGGAAAGCGGTTGATCCTGACGATCATCCTGGCCGCGTCGATGTTCCCCGGGGTTGCCCTGGTCACGCCGCTCTTCCAGCTGTTCCGCAACATCGGCTGGTTCGGCAGCTACCAGGCGATGATCATCCCCGACATCTCCTTCGTCCTGCCGCTCACGATCTACACCCTGTCGGCCTTCTTCCGACAGATGCCGTGGGAGCTCGAGGAGGCCGCGCGGATCGACGGCGCGACCAAGCGTCAGGCCTTCACCAAGATCATGCTGCCGCTGGCGGCTCCCGGCGTCGTCACCACGGCGATCCTCGCGTTCATCGCGTCGTGGAACGAGTTCCTGATCGCGAGCCAGCTCAGCAACGACAAGACCGCACCGGTCACCGTCGCCATCGCCGGCTTCGCCGGGTCGACGCCCCACGTCGAGCCGTACGCCGCCGTCATGGCCGCCGGCACGGTCGTGACCATCCCCCTCATCCTCATGGTCCTCGCCTTCCAGCGGCGCATCGTCGACGGCCTCACGGCCGGCGGCGTCAAGGGCTGACCGCGACAACAAGCTAGGAGAACACACAGTGGCACGAGTGACTTTCGCCGGAACCCAACGGTGGTACGCCGGCACGGAGAAGCCGGCGGTGCCCGGCATCGACCTGGACATCGAGGACGGCGAGTTCATGGTCCTCGTCGGGCCGTCGGGGTGTGGCAAGTCCACCACCCTGCGCATGCTGGCCGGCCTCGAGGAGGTCGACGCGGGCACGATCCACATCGGCGAGCGGGACGTGACCGGGCTGGAGCCCAAGGAGCGCGACATCGCCATGGTGTTCCAGAGCTATGCGCTGTACCCGCACATGACCGTGGCGGACAACATGGGCTTCGCCCTGAAGATGGCGAAGGTGCCGACGGAGGAGCGGAACCGCCGGGTGCGCGAGGCCGCCGAGCTGCTGTCGCTGACCGACTACCTCGACCGCAAGCCCAAGTCGCTCTCCGGTGGCCAGCGGCAGCGGGTCGCCATGGGGCGAGCGATCGTCCGCAAGCCCCAGGTCTTCTGCATGGACGAGCCGCTCTCCAACCTGGACGCGAAGATGCGCGTGCAGACGCGCACCGACATCGCCCGGCTGCAGCGGGAGCTCGGCGTGACGACCGTCTACGTCACCCACGACCAGGTCGAGGCGATGACCATGGGCGATCGGGTCGCGGTCATGAAGGACGGCGTCATCCAGCAGGTCGACACCCCGCTGGCGCTCTACGACAAGCCGGCCAACCTCTTCGTCGCCGGGTTCATCGGCTCGCCGCAGATGAACCTGCTCACCGGTACCGCCACGGCCGGCGGGGTGCAGGTCGGTGACTTCGCCGTCCCGGTCGACCCGACCGCCGCGCGGGCCATGTCGGGTGAGGTGGTCGTCGGTGTCCGTCCGGAGAGCTGGCGCCTGGTCGGTCCGGGCGAGGGGCTCCCCGTCGTCGTGAACGTCATCGAGGAGCTGGGCGCCGACGCCTACGTCTACGGCACCTGCGAGGCGCAGGGGACCCCGCACGACGTGATCGTCCGGGTGCCCGGCCGGGACACCACGGCCAAGGGCGACCTCCTCCACGTCACCACCGACCCCGCAGCCGTCCACGTCTTTGACAAGGCCACCGGTGAGCGCCTCTCCGCCTGAGGCACTCGTCGTCGGCGAAGCGCTGATCGACCTGATCCGACGGCCGGACCGTCCGCCGGTCTCCTCCGTCGGTGGCAGCCCGTTGAACGTCGCGGTCGGGCTGAGCCGGCTCGACGTGCCGGTGCTCCTCCACAGCCACATCGGTGACGACGAGCACGCCGATCTCATCACCGACCACCTCGACGAGAACGAGGTCAGGCTCACCCCGTCGTCGATCACCGCCGGCCCGACGTCCACCGCCGTCGCGACCATCGGGAGCGACGGCGCGGCGACGTACGACTTCGACATCCGGTGGGCGGTCGGCGAGGCGCCATCGGGCACGCCGGCGCTCGTCCACACCGGCTCGATCGCGTCTGTCCTCGAACCGGGTGCCGGCCCGGTGCGAGACCTCCTCGACGCGCTCCGCCCCTGCGCCACGATCTCCTACGACCCCAACGTCCGTCCTCGGCTGATGGGCGACCGTGGGGCGGCGCGGGACAACGTGGAGTCCCTGGTACGCCGCGCCGATGTCGTGAAGGCGAGCGACGAGGACGTGCAGTGGCTCTTCCCCGGCTGCGCCCCCACGGCTGTCGCACGCCGCTGGTCGGGCATGGGACCCGCCCTGGTCGTCGTCACGTCGGGAGCCGGCGGTGCGTACGCCGTCGGCTCCACCGGCACCAGCGTCGACGTACCGGCCCTGCCCACCCGCGTGGTCGACACGATCGGGGCCGGGGACTCCTTCATGGCAGGACTCCTCGCCGCACTCTCCGACGCCGGGGTGCTGGGGCGTGACCGCGCCTGGGCCCTCCACTCGCTCACGGAGGAGGCGATCGCAGAGCTGGTGGGGTTCGCCGCGCGCTGTGCGGCCGTCACCGTCTCCCGGCCCGGGGCGGACCCGCCCAGGCGTGAGGCACTCGCGTCCCCATGAGGTTCGTGTTCAACCCTCCCGCCGACAGCGCGACCGACCTGCTCGACCTCCCGTGGTCGGTCCCGCTCGCGGAGTGGGACGTCCCCACGCTCGTCGAGGTGCCTACGGCCGGCATCCATCGCCACGTCGTCCGGTTCGTCGAGACCCCGGGCGGCACCTTCGTGCTCAAGGAGCTGCCCCTCGAGCTCGTGCTGCGCGAGTACAGCCTGTTGCGCGCCCTGGCCGCCGACAGCATCCCGGCGGTCGAGGCCGTCGGTGCCTGCGTGGACCGCGTCGGACAGGACTCCATCGTCATCACGCGTTTCCTGGCGTACTCGGCGACGTACCGCCGGCTGCTCAGCACGATCCAGGCCGGACCCCAGTTCGACTCCCTCATCGGCGCGATGGTCGAGCTCCTGGTGCGCCTGCACTTGGCCGGCTACATGTGGGGCGACTGCTCGCTGTCCAACACCCTCTTCAAGCTCGACGCGGGCGACCTGGAGGCCTACCTCGTCGACGCCGAGACGATGGAGCACCACGCCCACCTGACCGACGGCCAGCGTCAGCTCGACCTCGACAACGCCTACGAGCGCATCGGAGGCGAGCTGCTCGACCTCGAGTCGGGCGGGCTCCTCGACGACGCCATCGACCCCCTGGACACCGCGGACGCCGTCGTCGCGCGCTACCACGCGCTCTGGTGCGAGATCACCCGCGACGAGGTGATCGCCCGTGGCGAGCAGCGCTACCTGATCGGCGAGCGCGTACGACGGATCGAGGAGCTCGGCTTCGATGTCGACGAGGTGGAGCTGATGCCGGCCGACGACGGGTCGAAGCTCCGGCTCCGCACGCGGGTCGCCGATCCCGGTCGCTGGCAGCGACAGCTCCGCAGCCGCACCGGCCTGGTCGTACAGGACCGGCAGGCCCGCCGCCTCCTCGCCGACATCGCGAGCTTCCGCGCCTGGCTCGAGCAACGCACGGATCGACCGGTCTCCGAAGCGGAAGCAGCCTCGCAGTGGCTCGCCGAGTGCTATCAGCCCGTCGTGTCCGTCATCCCCGAGACCCTGCGCGACAAGCGCGACGAGCCGGAGGTCTTCCACGAGGTCCTGGAGCATCGCTGGTTCCTGTCGGAGCGTGCGGGTCGGGACGTGAGCACGTCCGAGGCGGCTCGCGACTACTTCGAGGTCGTCCTGCCCGGGTTGCCCGCTGGCGCCATCCGGCGCATCCCGAAGGAAGGGAGCAGGGAGACGTGACGCGACCTGGCAGGGTGGAGCACGTGCGCACCAGGATGATCTACGGCTGCATGGGACTCGGCCGCTGGGACGGGGCGACACCGGACGCGGCCGACCTGGCGCGGGCCGAGGCCGCCGTCGCGGCCGCCCTCGAGGCCGGCATCACGCGCTTCGACCACGCGGACATCTACGGGCACGGCACGGCGGAGACGCTGTTCGGCGAGGTGCTGCGGCGCTCACCGGACCTGCGGGACCGGATCTGGATCCAGAGCAAGTGCGGGATCCGCCTGGGCAGCCCCTCCCGGCCGCAGCTGTACGACCTGCGACCCGCCACCATCCGGGAACGGGTGCACGCCAGCCTGGAGCGGCTCGGCACCGACCGCCTGGACAGCCTGCTGCTGCACCGGCCCGACCCGCTCACCCCACCCGAGGCGATCGGCACCGCCCTGAACGAGCTGTACGACGAGGGCGTGGTGCTCGCCGTCGGCGTGTCCAACATGAGTGCGGCGCAGATCGGTGCCCTGCAGGCACACACGGCGCCTCCGCTCGTGGTGAACCAGCTGGAGATGGGCCTCCACCGACGCGCCTGGCTCGAGGGCGAGGTGCTGGTGAACACCCCGGCATCGGCCGAGGTGGGCTTCCCGCACGGCACGATCGAGTTTTGCCGCGCCCACGGCGTGGAGCTCCAGGCGTGGGGAGCCCTGGCCAACGGCCGCTTCAGCGGTCGCCCGACGGAGCAGGGCGACAAGGTCGTCGCGCAGGTCGTCCGTCGGCTCGCCGACGCCTACGGCACCTCGGCCGAGACCGTGCTGCTGTGGTGGCTGCAGCAGCACCCGGCCGGCATCGTGCCCGTGATCGGCACGACCGACCCTGGTCGCATCGCGGCGTGCCGAGACGCGGCGACGCAGCCGTCCCCCCTCACCCACGAGGAGTGGTACGAGCTCTGGGTCACGGCGCGCGGCGAACGGCTCCCCTGACGCGTCACCGGGCCGCCGCCAGCGCCTGGGCGGCGAGACGGACGTGGGTGTTGGCCGAGCCGTAGCCGTCGTACCCGCCGCGGCGCTCGAGGATCTCGATGCTGAACCCGCCCGGCACGTCGGCGAGGTAGGCATGCAGCAGCTCGCCCTCGCCGATGCGGTCGTAGAGGATGCCCGAGGCGCGCAGGTCCTCGACCGTGTCCTCGTCCAGGCCGAAGCGGGCGACGAGGTCGTCGTAGTAGTTCTCCGGTACGTCGAGCAGGGGTACGCCGGCGGCGCGGAGCCGGCGTACCTCGGAGCGGAGATCGCCGCATGCGAACGCGAGCTGGGTGATGCCGCTGCGGGCGGCCGAGCGCGCGTCGACGACGTTGACGACGACCCGCAGGTCGCCCTCGGCTGGCCGGAGGGCACGGCTGCGCAGCCGGCCGCGGGGATCCATGAACTCCTCGACCGCACCCGGCGCGAGGTCGAAGACCGTGCGGAAGAACGAGATCTCCTCGTTGAGGTGCCCGGCGTCGATGGCCACGTTGAGGTGGTCGAGGCCCAGCCAGGTGCCGGTCGGTGCTCCGGGCACGCGCTCGAAGTCGCCCTGCCAGTCGCCGCGGGAGCCGGCCGCGTCGCTGAGCAGGACCTCCAGCCCCGAGGGCGTGGTGATGCCGGGCAGGGGCGCCTCGTCGGCGGCGCGGGTGTGGCTGACCGGCGGCCACAGCAGCGCCGCGGCCCGGGCGGCGACACCCTCGACGGGTGCGGCGACCAGCCCGAGCGCGCTCGGGCACGGCTCGATCGCACCGCTCTCGTTGACCACGATGTTCGCCCCACCGTTGCGCCACCAGGTGACCCGCTTGGAGCGGTGGCGCCCCGCCCGCTCGAAGCCGAGCGCCTCCAGCAGCGCGGGGTAGGCGCTCCACCGTGGCGCGGCGAGCTCGACGAACGCGGCGTCCACGCGCTGGGGCGCGGGCGGCGCCACGGACACGAGCGAGCGGTCGGCGACCTGCAGGCGGCCCGCCACCCGGTCCTCCAGGTAGTGCAGCGAGCGCATCGCCTCCCGCGCCGTCTCGGCCGGGTCGGCCGCGCGCACGACGTCGCTGAACACCTCGAGCGACAGGGGTCCCCGGTAGCCCGCGTCGACCGCGGCCGCGACGACGCCTGCCACGTCGAGGGTGCCCTCCCCCGGGAAGCAGCGGTGGTGCCGGCTCCACTCGAGCACGTTCATGTCCATCAGCGGCGCGTCGGCGACCTGCACGAACCCGATCCGCTCCCCCGGTACGCCGGCGAGCGCCTCGCCGCCGTCGCCGCGCGCGAGCATGTGGAAGGTGTCGACGGCGAGCTTCACCGCGGGGTGGTCGGCACGGCGTACGGCGTCCCAGGAGTGGGCCAGCCGGAAGACGTGCCGCCCCCACGCCAGCGCCTCGAACGAGATGGTGACGCCGTGCTCCGCGGCGAGCTCGCCGAGCCGGTGCAGCTGCGCGGCACGCAGGTCGGCGTCGTCGATCGCGTCGGGACGCACGTTCGAGCAGACCAGCACGTCGGTCGCCCCGAGCTGGGCCATGACGTCGAGCTTGCGCCGGAAGCGCCGCAGCGCCTCGGCGAAGGCCGCAGCGGACAGGCCCTCCAGGTCGCGCACCGGCTGGAAGAGGTCGATGGTGAGCCCCAGGTCCGCGCAGCGCCGGGCGATCTCCGCCGGGCTGCTGGGCGAGGCGATCAGGTCGTTGTCGAAGATCTCGACGCCGTCGAAGCCGGCGGCCGCGATCGCGTCGAGCTTCTCGGTCAGCAGGCCGGACAGCGAGACGGTCGCGATCCCGTGACGCATCAGCGCGTCAGCTCCTCGAAGTGCGCGAGCATCCGCTCGGGGTCGGCGGGGCGCTGGGTGAACAGCTCGAACGCCCCCACGGCCTGGAAGACGGCCATTCCTCCGCCGGGCACCACCCGGCAGCCGCGCTCGCGCGCCGCCGCGACCAGGCGGGTCTCGAGGGGCCGGTACACGACGTCGGACACCCAGAGGTCCGGGCGCAGCAGCTCCTCGGGCACCGGGATGCCGTCGTGCCCGAACATCCCGATCGGCGTCGCGTTGACGACCCCCTGGGCCGTCGCCAGCGCGTCGGCCAGGTCGTCGGAGACGGAGAGCCGCTCGTCGCCGTACACCTTGCCGAGGCGTACGACGCACTCGTCACGCTTCTCCTCGTCGAGGTCGACCACGGTGACGTGGGCGGCGCCCTGCTCGAGGAGCGCGTAGCCGACGGCGGCTCCGGCACCGCCGGCACCGACCAGCACGACCCGGTCGTGGACCGCGTCGGGAAGGACCCGGCGGAACCCGCGACCCCAGCCCGACCAGTCGGTGTTGTGCCCGTGGCTGCGGCCGTCGCGGAAGACGACGGTGTTCACGGCGCCGAGGTCGACGGCGTCCGCGGAGACCTCGTCGAGCAGCGGCAGCACGACCTGCTTGAACGGGTGGGTGACGTTGAGCCCGGCGTAGCCGAGGCGCTGTGCGGTGGCGAGCAGGTCGGCGAGGCCGTCGGCGTCGAAGCCGATGACGGCCGCGTCCATCAGGTGGTAGTCGAGGTCGAGGCCGGCCGCGGCGCCCTCGCGGCGCTGCAGGGCCGGCGTCAGCGACGGGCCGATCCCCTCACCGACGAGGGCGAGGCGGAGGCGGGGCGGGGTGGGCATTCAGTTCTCCCGGTGGTGGAGCTCGATGGCGTGCTGGATCGCGAAGGCGTAGCCGGAGGGGCCGCAGCCGGCGATGACGGCGGTCGCGACGGGTCCGACGTACGACGTGCGCCGGAACTCCTCGCGTGCGTGGATGTTGGAGAGGTGGACCTCGACGACGGGCACCTCGAGCGTCGCGAGCGCGTCGTGCAGCGCGATCGAGGTGTGCGTGTAGGCACCCGCGTTCACCACCACCGCGCTCGCCGACCCGCGTGCCGCGTGGACGTGCTCGACGAGCTCGCCCTCGTGGTTCGTCTGGCGGAAGTCCAGCTCGAAGCCCGCCTCGTCGGTGGTACGCCGGCACAGGTCCTCGACGTCCGCGAGCGTCGCGTGCCCGTAGATGTCGGGCTGGCGCCGGCCGAGGAGGTTCAGGTTCGGGCCGTTGAGCACGGTGATGGTGGGCATCGTCAGCTCACCGTGACCTCGGACGCGGCCGGCTGCGCGGCGGCCGAGGTGCGCCGGCCGAGGCCGGCGGTGGCGACCCGGTGCGTGCCGGACGGACCGCTCAGGACGGCCAGTGCGGAGATCATGAGCGCGGCGACGGCGAAGAGGGCGACGCGGTACCAGTTCGCGGGGTCGCCGCCGAGCAGGCTGCCCGCGATCGTGGGCGTGAAGCCGGCCAGCGCGAAGCCGAACTGGGTGCCGATGGCCATCCCGGAGAGCCGCACCCGGGTCGGGAAGTACTCGGCGTACGTCGAGGGCCAGACGGCGTTGGGCATGCTGTAGACGACGCCGGCGAGCAGCACGCCGAGGACGAAGGTGAGCTCGCCGTTGCCCCGGCTGATCGCCCACAGGAACCCGGTGACGAGGACCGAGCTGCCGACCAGGCCGGTCAGGAACACGGGGCGTCGGCCGATCCGGTCGGAGAGCACGGCCCACAGCGGGATCGTGACCACGGCGACGACGTTGGCGACGATCGCCAGCCAGAGCATCAGGGTCTTGCTGATGCCGACCGCGTCGGAGGTCGCGAAGCTGAGGGCGAACACGGCGAAGGTCGTGTTGACGATGGCGACGAACGCCGCGAAGAAGACGCGCAGGACGCCGGCCCAGTGGTCACGGAACAGCTCGACGAGCGGCGCGGGGCGCGCGGTCGTGGCCTCGACCTCGGCCTCGAACTCGGGCGTCTCGTCGAGGCCGCGCCGGATGAGGAAGCCGACGGCCATGACGACGACGCTGAGCAGGAACGGGACCCGCCAGCCCCACGACAGCAGCTGGTCCTCGGGTAGCGCCGCGGCGAGCGGCAGGAACACGGCCGGCGCGATGACCTGACCGCCCTGGGTGCCGCTGAGCGTGAAGCTGGTGAAGAACCCGCGCCGGTCGTCGGGGGCGTGCTCGAAGGACATCGAGTTGGCGCCGGCCTGCTCGCCGGAGGCGGAGATGCCCTGGAGCAGCCGCAGCGCGACGAGGAGACCCGGCGCGAGCAGCCCGACCTGGTGGTACGTCGGGAGGCAGCCCACCAGGAAGGTCGACAGGCCCATCAGCAGCAGGGTGCCGATGAGGACCTTTTTGCGCCCGAGCCGGTCGCCGACGTGGCCCATGAAGAACGAGCCGATCGGGCGGGCGACGTACCCGACGCCGAAGGTCGCGAAGGAGGCGATCGTCGCGGCCGTCGGGTTGCCCTCCGGGAAGAAGATCTTCGGGAAGACGAGCGCGGCCGCGGTGCCGTAGATCGCGAAGTCGTAGTACTCGAGCGCGCTGCCGGTCCAGGCGGCGAGCGCTGCCCGCTTCGGCGTACGAGCCGGGGTGGTGGTGGTCATGCGATGAGCCCTTCAGTGATGGCGGTCACAACGAAAGTAGAAGCCCGTCAACACGGTGGCAATCGTTTGCCATTTGTTGCCATACTGCAGGGCATGGCTGCTCACGAACGTCGTCGACGGGCCACGATCACCGACGTGGCGAAGGCCGCCGGGGTGGCCACCTCGACCGTGTCGCGGTCGTTCACCAACCCCGGCCGCGTGAACGCGGCGACCCGGGAACACGTCCTCACCGTCGCCGCCGACCTCGGCTACGAGCCGAACCCGATGGCACGCGCGCTCGAGTCGGGCCGCACGAACACCTTCGCCCTGCTGGTCCCCGACATCACCAACCCGTTCTTCGCCGGCGTCATCAAGGGCGCCGAGCGCGCCGCCGCGGCGAGCGGGCGGACCCTGGTCCTCGGCGACACCGAGGAGAACCCCGCCGTCGAGGAGCAGCTCATCCGGCGCCTCGGCGGAGCGGTCGACGGATTCGTCCTCGCGGCGTCCCGGCTGCGCGACGAGGAGCTGCAGGCCGTCGCCCGCACCAACCCCGTCGCGCTGGTCAACCGCGCGACCCAGGGGCTCCCCTGCGTCGTCGCCGACTACCGCAACGGCACCCGCCAGATCATCGACCACCTGACCTCGCTCGGCCACTCCTCGCTGGTGTTCCTCGCGGGTCCTCCCGAGTCGTGGTCCGGCGCCCGCCGGTGGGCCGGTCTGCAGGCCGCGGCCAAGCAGGCAGGGCTCGCCGCGCGCCGCCTCGGGCCCTATCCCCCGACGCTGGCGGGTGGGCCTGCGGCTGCGGACGCAGCGATCGCGGCGCGCGCGTCGGCGATCGTGTGCCACAACGACATGCTCGCGATCGGGGTGCTGCGGCGACTGGCGGAGCGCGGGCTCGCGGTGCCCGAGGACGTCAGCGTGGTCGGCTTCGACGACATCTTCGGGTCCGACCTGATCAGCCCGGCGCTCACGACGCTGGCCGAGCAGCGTGAGGAGGCCGGACGGCGCGCCGTCGAGCTGCTCGCCCGATCGGCGTACGAGCGGGTGGTGCCGGACGCAGCGCTGCTGCTCCCGACCCACCTCGTCATCCGCGCGTCGACGGGTACGCCGCGCCAGAGCACGTGAGGAACGCGAGCGATCGCACGCCCTGGCGACGAGCCAGGTGACCCGTCCCCCGCGACCGACCCCGGTGCGCGGGGGTGCTCGCGGCTCGCGCCAACCGCTGACGTCGTGGACGTGGCTGGCGCTCTGCGCAGTGTCAGATCGCCGGCCACCGCCGGATCGCGCCGGCCACAGCAGGCTCGAGCCGAGACAGGCGCTCCACCACCTGCTCGGGGGTCAGCTCCGGGTGGCCGAGAAGCTGGTGGAAGCTGCGGAGGGAGGACGTGCCGACGGCGTCCCACAGCTGTCCGGCGAGGTGGATGAGTCGGAACTCGTACCAGACGTAGTTGGTGACACCGGCCATCTCGATGCTCGGACCCATCAGCTCGAGGTCCGTCACCCGCCAGACCTCGTACCCGGCATCGAGGGTGGCCGCAGCCATCGCGGCCAGAAGGGTCAGCTGGTCCGGCTCGTGGCTGGCGAGGTAGCCGTGCATCCCGAGGTTGGCGAACAGCTCCGCGAGCCAGAGCGAGGGGAACTCCGAGCCCCCGGTGACCGGGTCGATCTCGTGGCAGAGGTGCGTCGCCTCGTGGGTGACGAGCAGGTCGGCGATGCCGGTGAACTCGGGCGGGTCACCGAAGGTTCGGGCGAGGCGAGCCGACGCGACCTCGGTCAGGTGGGGCCGGAGGGTCTCGACGTACTCCTGCCACCAGGCTGCGGGGGTGGTCGAGGTGCCGATCTTGCCGGGCAGCGAGAACGGCACGCCGTAGACGGGGATCTCGCAGACGCGGGGCCAGTCCCGCTCGTCGGCGACGACGAGGTCGAGGTGAGGGGTCTTGTCGGTGACGTGGCCGAGCCACGCCAGTGCGCGTGCAGCGCGGGAGGCGATGGAGCGGCCGCGCTCCTCGCTGCCAGGGCTGACGAAGACGGGGAACGGGAAGCCCGTGAGGGCGCTCAGGGTGGGGTAGGCAGTAGCGGTCATGCCTACTGGTGTCGCGGGTGGGGCGAAAAGTTCGCCGGCTCAGCCGGTGGAGTAGACCAGGTGGACGCCGACGATGTCCTCGCCGCGGTGCCGGTAGACCTGGGTGGTGAACGGCGGGCAGTGGTCGGGCCCGTCCACGGGATTGTGGAACGTGCCTTCGACCACGGTCAGGCCGCGTCCGGCCACGACGCGAAGGACACTCAGCCGCACGCCCTCGGCGAAGGCGGGCTCGAGGCTGCGGGTGATGGCGATGCCGCCGACGATGGGCTCGTCGACACCGTCTGCGGTGAGCTGCGCGTCCCGCGCGAGCGCCGTCGCCATCAGGGTCGGTTCCACGCCGCGGTTGTACTCCCCGATGATGGCCGCGAACAGGTGCTCACGGGCCCGGACGACTGCACCCCGATCGGCCGCGGAGGCGGCCTCGAGCTCACGCAGTCGCGAGACCAATGACGCGCGGGCCTCGTGCAACCGGCTGCGCACGGTGCCGATCGGGATGCCCAGGGCGGCCGCGATCGCGTCGTAGCTCACAGCGGAGCTGAAGTACCGCAGGACCACCACGTCGTGCAGCGCCGGGGACAGCCCGGTGATGGCGTCCCATACCCAGTCGCGCAGCGCCGCCTCGTCGAGCCGGCGTTCCAGGTCGTCGACCGAGGGCAGGTCGGCGAGGTCGCCGGGGAGGGGGTCGCGGTGGCGGAGCCGGGCACGTGCCAGGTTTCGGGTGATTCCCGTCAACCACGCCCGCGCGAGCTGCGGATCCCGCAGCCTTCCGAGATCGGTGAGCGCGACCAGCGACGCGTCCTGGACCACGTCCTCGACGTCCGGTCCCGCACCCATCACCGCGGCCGCCACGGCGTGCATGGCCGCGCGATGGCGCATCAGCAGCACCGCGAGCGATGGTGCGTCGCCGGCTCGCGCGGCCAGGACGAGGTCGCCGTCGGACGGCTCCATGCACCCAGGGTCGCACGTCGACTGGCGTCGTGCAGGGGTCCGCCGCCGATCTGCTCCTAACCCTCGAGGCCGAGCCGCTCGCGCAGCTCGTCCTCGCCGACCCCGAACGTCTCCCGGATCCGTACGCCGTCCGGGCCGACGTCGACGACGGCGTGGTCGGTGTACACCCGGCTGACGCAGCCGACACCGGTGAGCGGGTAGCTGCAGGACGGCACCAGCTTCGGCGAGCCGTCCTTGGCGAAGAGCGTCATCATCACGAAGACCTCCTTCGCGCCGATGGCGAGGTCCATCGCGCCGCCGACCGCGGGGATGTCGTCGGGGCGGCCGGTGTGCCAGTTGGCCAGGTCGCCGTCGTACGCGACCTGGTAGGCGCCGAGGACACAGACGTCCAGGTGGCCGCCGCGCATCATCGCGAACGAGTCGGCGTGGTGGAAGTACGAGCAGCCGGGGGTCTCGACCACGGGCACCTTGCCGGCGTTGGTGAGGTCGGGGTCGACCTCGTCGCCGACGGCCGTGCGGCCCATGCCGAGCATGCCGTTCTCGGTGTGCAGCACGACGCCGAGCTCGGCGGGGAGGTGGTCGGCGATCTTGGTGGGCTGGCCGATGCCGAGGTTGACGTAGGCGCCGGTCGGGATGTCGCGTGCGATGACGGCGGCCAGCTCGTCCATCGACAGCGGGTGGTCGGCGGTCATCGGTGCTGTCGGCGCGGGCATCAGCGTGCTCCCTGGACGGTGTAGTGGCGGGCCTCGACCTGCACGACGCGGTCGACGTAGATCGAGGGGGTGACGACGGCCTCGGGGTCGAGCGACCCCAACGGCACGACCTCGGCGACCTGCACGATCGTGGTGGCGGCCGCGGTCGCCATCACCGGACCGAAGTTGCGGGCGGTCTTGCGGTAGACGAGGTTGCCGAGCGGGTCGGAGCGGTACGCCGAGATGAGCGCGTAGTCGCCCCGGATGGGGTGCTCGAGCACGTACTCGCGATCGTCGATGACCCGCGCCTCCTTGCCCTCCGCGAGCGGGGTGCCCACGGCGGTCGGGCTGAAGAAGGCCCCGATGCCAGCACCCGCGGCGCGCATCCGCTCGGCGAGGTTGCCCTGGGGCACGACCTCGAGCTCGATCTTGCCGGCCCGGTACAGCTCGTCGAACACGTAGGAGTCGGCCTGCCGCGGGAACGAGCAGAGCACCTTGCGCACCTGCCCGGCCGCGAGCAGCGCGGCCAGCCCGACGTCGCCGTTGCCCGCGTTGTTGGACACGATCGTCAGGTCGCGCGCGCCCTGCCGGATCAGCGCGTCGATGAGGTCGAAGGGCATCCCGGCCAAGCCGAAGCCGCCGACCAGGACGGTGGATCCGTCCTCGATGCCGGCGACGGCCTCGTCGCAGGTCTCCAGCAGCTGGGTGCGGCTCATCGCGCGGCCTCCGTGGTGTCGAGGTTCTCGAGGACGACGGCCAGCGCCTGCCCGACCCCGATGCAGATGGCGGCGACGCCGTACCTCTCGCCGGTCTGGCGCAGGACCTTGGCCAGCGTCGCCACGATCCGGCCGCCCGAGGCGCCGAGGGGGTGGCCGATCGCGATGGCGCCGCCCTTCGTGTTGACGACGTCCGCCGAGCGCAGGCCGAGGGGCAGCCAGGCGTCGACGCAGGCCAGCGACTGGACCGCGAACGCCTCGTTCAGCTCGACGGCGCCGACCTGGTCCCAGGAGATGCCCGCGCGGGCCAGCGCGCGGTTCGCGGCCTCGACCGGGGCGAAGCCGAAGGCCTGCGGCTCGAGGGCCATCACGCCGCGCCCGGCGATGCGTGCCCACGGCTCGGCGCCGATGACCGTCGCGGCCGCCTCGCTGCCGAGGACGAGCGCCGAGGCTCCGTCGCTCAGCGGGCTGGCGTTGCCGGCGGTGATGGTGCCGTCCTTCCGGAAGACGGGCTTCAGCCCGGCCAGGACCTCGGGGGTCGACGTCGGCCGGATGCCCTCGTCGCGGGTCAGGTCCGTGCCGGGGACGGGTACGACGAGGTCCTCGTAGAACCCCTCCTGCCAGGCCTGCTCGGCGAGGCGGTGCGACCGGGCGGCGAACGCGTCCTGCCGCTCCCGCGAGATGCCGAACCGCTCCTGCAGCTGCTCGTTGGCCTCGCCCAGGCTGACCGTCCACTCCTTCGGCATGGCGGCGTTCACGAGCCGCCAGCCCAGGGTGGTCGAGACGGCCGTGACGTCGCCGGCGGGGAAGCCCTTGGCCGGCTTCGGCAGCACCCACGGCGCGCGCGACATCGACTCGACGCCACCGGCCAGGACCACGTCGGCGTCGCCGGACTCGATGGTCCGCGAGGCCATCATCAGCGCGTCGAGCGAGGAGCCGCACAGGCGGTTGACGGTCGTGCCCGGGACGCTGACCGGGAGACCGGCGAGCAGCCCGGCCATCCGGCCGACGTTGCGGTTCTCCTCCCCCGCCCCGTTGGCGTTGCCCCACACGATGTCGTCGATCCGGGCCGGGTCCAGCGCGGGCACCGCCGCCATGATCGAGGTGATGGCCGAGGCGGCGAGGTCGTCGGGGCGCACGCCCGACAGGCCGCCGCCGAAGCGGCCGAACGGGGTCCGCGTCGCGGCGTACAGGAAGGCACTCATAGCGCCGACGCTACGGCGGATGACACATATACTGAAGTATCAATATCTGCTGTCATTGATATCCTAATCATGATGAATCTGACGCACCTGCGCTACTTCACGACCCTCGCCGAGGAGCTGCACTTCGGCCGCGCGGCCGCGCGCCTGCACATGGCGCAGCCGCCGCTCTCCCAGGCCATCCGCCGGCTCGAGGCCGAGGTGGGCGCGGACCTCTTCGAGCGCACCACCCGGCGGGTGGCGCTCACCCCGGCCGGTCAGGCCTACCTCCGCGACGCCCGGGCCATCCTCGCGGCGGTCGACGATGCGGCCCACACCGCGCGCCTGGTCGCGGCCGGCTCGGTCGGGCACCTCACGATCGGGTGCGTGGGCTCGGCGACGTACAGCCTGCTGCCGGGGCTGTCGCGCCGGCTCTCGGCCGAGCTGCCCGGCATCGACTTCTCCTTCCGCGGCGAGATGCTCGCGCCCGACCAGGTCAGCGGCCTGCGGGACGGCACGATCGACATCGCGCTGCTGCGTCCGCCGGTCAGCGACCCCTCGCTCCTCGCCCACCGCCTCCGGCGTGACCGGCTGGTCGTGGCGATGCCCACCGACCACCCGCTGAGCGCGGCCGAGCGGGTCACACCGGCTGACCTGGCCGGCACCGACCTGATCGTGCACTCCGCGGAGCGCCGCTCGGTGATGTACGGCGTCGTGGTCGGCCTGCTGCACGAGGCCGGCGTCGAGCCCCACGTGCGCCACGAGGTCGGCGAGACCTCCACCTTGGTGACCCTCGTGGCCGGCGGGCTCGGCGTGGCCGTCGTACCGGAGCCGGTGACCGCGCTCGCGCTGGACGGCGTGACCTACCGGCCGCTGTCCGCGCCCGACGCCGGGATCGACCTGCTGGTCGCGCACCGCGCCGAGCGCAGCGAGCCGCACCTGGCCCGGGCCGTCGCGGTCGTGCGCGACTTCGCGGCGGACTAGGACCCGGCGTCGAGGTCCGCGAAGACCCGCTTGGCTACCCCGAACGCCGTGTTCGCAGCCGGTACGCCGACGTAGATCGCCGACTGCAGGAGCACCTCGACGACCTCTGCACGGGTCAGCCCGTTGCGCAGAGCTGCCGGGATGTGGAACTCCAGCTCCTCGAAGTGGCGGCCGGCCACCAGGGCGGTCAGCACCCCGATCGATCGGTCGCGCCGGGCCAGGCCCGGGCGCGTCCAGATCTCGCCCCACGCGTAGCGGGTGATGAGGTCCTGGAACTCGCGGGTCGTCTCGGTGATCCCGGCGGTGGCGCGGTCCACGTGCCCGTCGCCGAGCACCTGGCGGCGTACGGACATGCCGGCGGCGTACACCTGACGCCTGCTCGCACGTCCGGTCACGAGGTGCTCGCGCAGCAGGGCCGCGACCCGCTCCGGAGCCTCGGCGGGCGCCAGGTGGGCGACCCCGTCGAGAACCACGAGCCGGCCGTCGCGAACACCCTCGGCGACCTGTGCCAGCGTGGCGGGCGGCGTAGGCGCGTCGTCGGCCCCGGCCACGGCCAGCACCGGTCGCCCGATCTCCCCCAGCCGGTCCCGCACGTCGAACCCGTCGAGCGCCTCGCAGGTCTGCGCGTAGCCCTCGGCATCGGCCTCCTGCAGCACCGTGAGCAGCGCGGTCGCGACCCCCGGTGCCCGCTCCAGGAAGCCCGGTGCGAACCAGCGCTGCGCCGACCCGGTCACCTGGGTGGCCGTCCCGGAGGCCCGCACCGTGGCGGCACGCTCCCGGTAGACGCCGGGCTCACCGATCCGCGCACCGGTGCAGAGCAGCACCGCGGCGTCGATCGCCTGGGGCGCGTCGAGCAGGAGCTGCAGCCCGACGCAGCCGCCCATGGAGTCTCCGGCGTACGCGAAGGGCGCGGTGTCGGCGCGCGCCGACCGGACCTGCTCGGCGTAGGCCAGCACCCCCGCTGCCAGCTCGGCCATCGTGAACGGCTCCCCGACGGGTGCGCCCTCGTGACCCGGGAGGTTCCAGCCGACGACGTGGAAGTCGTCGCCCAGTCGGTGGGCGACGTCGCCCCACAGCGCCACCGCGCCGGTGCCGAGGGACGGACCGAGCAGCAGGAGCGGACGCGACGCGTCGCCCGCGAGCTCGGCGCCGGTGATGTGCGGAACGGTCACGGGTGGGTCTCCAGCCAGTCCTGCGCGCGCTGCCGCGCCGCGTCGATGATCAGGTCGTTCGCGCCGAGGTAGTCGCCCGTGGACGGCTGGGCTCCGGCGAAGCGCGCGATCGAGGCGCGCTCGGCGGTGAGGTCGTCCCAGGCCGCGCGGGCGTTCGCGGCCATCCGGTCGGCGTCGACGTGGAGGCCGGCGAGCAGCTCGGTGGCCTGCGACGCGGCGACGGCCGTACGACGGCCGAGGGCCTGCAGGGCCGGCCACTCGGCGTGCCACCCGCCGGCCGGACGCTCGTCCTCGGCGAGCGCCGCGGCGACGTGGGTCGTGCTCGCCAGCGGCGGCGCGGACAGCGCCGCGCGACGCAGCAGCGTGGACAGCACCGGGTTGCGCTTGTGCGGCATCGTCGAGGAGCCTCCACGCCCGGCCGGCTCGGCGAGCTCGGCGATCTCGGGGCGCGACAGGGTCAGCACGTCACCGGCCACCCGGCCCCAGGCGTCGGTGCACGCGACCAGCGCGTCGGCGTACGACGTCACGGGGGCGCGGCTGGTGTGCCAGGGCGTCGAGGGACGCAGCTCCAGGCGCGTGGCCGCGTCCTCGGCGATGCGCAGGGCCGCCGCGGGGTCGCCCATCAGCTCGGTGGTCGCGGCGTGGGTGCCGGCCGCACCGCCGAACTGGGCGGGGAAGGTCAGCGCGTCGAGGCGGTCGGCGGCGTCCAGGACACCGGTCAGCCAGCCCGCGGCCTTGAGCCCGAAGGAGACGGGGACGGCTGCCTGGGTGAGCGTGCGCCCGGTCATCACGGTGCCGCGGTGGTCGTCGGCCAGCGCTGCGAGAGCCGCGACCTGGGCGCGCAGCTCGGCGCAGATCGCGGTGACGACGTCGCGCAGGCAGAGCACGAGCCCGGTGTCGACGACGTCCTGGCTGGTCAGCCCGCGGTGCACCCAGGCGGCGCCGGCGCCGTCGGCCCGGGCGCGCAGCAGCGCGACCAGCCCCAGCACCGGGTTGCCGCCCGACTCCGCGCCGGCGGCGAGGTCCTCGAGATCCCCCGCTCCCACCAGCCCGGCCAGGTCCGGCGCGGCGGGCGCGACCCCGGCCGCGGCGAGCGCGTCGACCCACGCCTGCTCGACCGCGACCATGGCCTCCAGCCACGCGGTCGGGGACATCAGCCCGCCGGCTCGCTCGTCGCCGGGCCAGAAGAGGTCGCTCACAGGTGCATCCTCGCGCTCACCGGCCCGGGAAGGACAGGAAGACCGTCTCCCCGTCGCCCTGCAGCCGGATGTCGAAGACCAGCCCGGTGCCCTCGCTCGCGGCGACCAGCGTGGCGCGCCGGTCGGTGGGCAGCGACGCCAGCAACGCGTCGCGCTCGAGCGCGCCCTCGGCCTGCAGGTCCGCGGGCAGGTACGCCCGGGTGAACAGCCGGTCGAGCAGGCCGCGGGCGAACACGGTGACGGCGAAGAACGCAGCCGCCCCCGGCTCGGTCGGGCCTGGCACGAGGGTGCTGAACACGTAGCGGCCGTCCCGGCCGGTCGATGCCCGGCCGAAGCCGGTGAAGGTCCACCCGTCCCGGCGCAGCGAGCCGGGCTCCTGCGGGATCGTCCCGTCGGGACGCGCCTGCCAGAGCTCGACCAGCGCGTCGGGAACGGGCGCACCCGCTCCGTCGTACACGCGACCGTGGAGCTGCACGGAGCCCGGGCTGCCCGGCGGCACCAGGTCGCGGTCGCCGTCGTACGGGAGCGCGTAGTGGAAGAACGGTCCGACGGTCTGGCCGGGCGTGGGGCTGAGGCCGGTCATCACGCCTCCTCGGGCTCGGTGTACGTACGGTTGCTCCCGGTGAGCACGATGTCCCAGCGGTAGCCGGTGGCCCACTCGGGCGTCGTCAGGTCATGGTCGTACGTCGCCACCAGCCGTTCGCGCGCGGCCGGGTCGATGATCGCCTGCACGATCGGGTCGAGCGCGAGCAGCGGGTCGCCGGGGAAGTACATCTGGGTGACCAGCCGCTGGGTGAACTCCGTGCCGAACAGCGAGAAGTGGATGTGCGCCGGCCGCCACGCGTTGCGGTGGTTGCGCCACGGGTACGGGCCGGGCTTGATCGTGGTGAACCGGTAGAACCCGTCGTCGTCGGTCAGGCAGCGCCCCGCGCCGGTGAAGTTCGGGTCGAGCGGCGCCGGGTGCTGGTCGCGCTTGTGCACGTAGCGCCCGCCCGCGTTCGCCTGCCAGATCTCGACCAGCTGGCGGCGGACCGGGCGCCCGTCGCCGTCAGTGACGCGACCGGTCACCACCATCCGCTCGCCGATGGCCTCGCCGGAGGGGCCGACGGTGAGGTCGGCCTCGAGCGGGTCGACGTCCCACTGTCCGAAGCACGGCGCCCACAGCTCGATCGTCTCCGGGTCGGTGTGGTGCAGGTCCTTGGTCGGGTGGCGCAGCGTGCTGGAGCGGTACGGCGGGTAGTCGACGCGCGGCATCCGCTCGGCACTCCCGCGTGCGGCCCACTCCTCGCCGATCGCGGCGATCTCCGCGCTGATGGTCCCCTGGGTCTCGAGCTCGCTCATCGGGTCGGCCACCCCGTGTAGCCCTCGGCGAGGTACGTCGACCCGGCCCGCGATCCGACGACCGATCCGAGCTCGGCGAGCTGGCGCTGCTCGTCGAAGTCGGAGGTGCCCTCGGCGCGGTGCAGCATCGTGGTCATCCAGTAGGAGAAGTGCTGGGCCTTCCAGACCCGCGCGAGCGCGCGGTCGGTGTACTCACCCAGCGCCGCCTCGTCGGCCTTGCGCAGCGCGCGCTCGACGTGCTCGGCGAGCACGCGGACATCGGCGAGGGCCAGGTTGAGCCCCTTCGCTCCGGTCGGCGGGACGGTGTGCGCCGCGTCGCCGGCCAGGACCAGGTTGCCCTTGCGCATCGGCGTCTGCACGAAGCTGCGGAACGGCAGCACCGTGCGCTCCAGCACCGGGCCCTCCTGCAACCGGAAGCCGTCCTCGCCGGCCAGGCGGGCCTGCAGCTCGCCCCAGAGCCGGTCGTCGGACCAGGCGCTCGGGTCCTCGGCGGGGTCGCACTGGAAGTAGAGCCGCTGGACGGAGTCGGTGCGCTGGCTGACCAGCGCGAACCCACGGTCGGAGCGGGCGTAGATCAGCTCGGCCGCGCTCGGCGGCGCCTCGACGAGGACGCCGAACCAGGCGAAGGGGTACTCGCGGACGTAGCGCTGGGCGCCGGGTACGTCGAGGACGAGGTCGCGGCAGGTGCTGCGGGAGCCGTCGGCACCGACCACGAGGTCGGCGACGATCTCGTGGCGGGCGCCATCGGTGTCGGTGTAGCGGACCTTCGGGGCGTCCTCGATCTCGAGGACCTCGGTGCCGGTGATGCCGTAGCGCAGGTCGCCGCCGTCCGTCGTACGGCGTGCGTGGAGGTCCCTGAAGACGTCGGTCTGCGGGTAGAGCCAGCAGGACGCACCGGCGAGGTCCTCGAAGTCGATGCGGTGGCTGACACCGCCGAAGCGCAACGCGATGCCCTCGTGCCGGTGGCCGTCGGTCAGCACCCGGTCGACGCCGGAGTCGACGAGCAGCCGGACGCTGTCACGCTCGAGGATGCCCGCCCGGTGGGTGGTCTCGATCGTGTGGGCCGTGCGGTTGTCGACCACGACGCTGTCGATGCCCGACAGGTGCAGCAGGTGCGACAGCATCAGGCCCGCAGGTCCACCACCCACGATCGCGACCTCGGTCCTGGTCACGGACTCGACGCTCATGGACATCCCTCCTCGGATGATCTCGGTGGTCCGGACGTTAGTGAGACTGCCGTCACTCGTGACAGACTTGTCTTTCACTCAGTGAAAGGTAATGTCCATGGCGGGTGGCGGCGCGGGTACGTCGCTGGTCGCACGCACCCTCGACGTCCTCAACGCCTTCGACGAGCAGCACCGGCGGCTCACCCTCGCGTCGATCGCGCGGCGCTCCGGCCTGTCCGAGCCGACGACCCTGCGCATCGTCCGCGAGCTGGTCGCCGGCGGTGCCCTCGTCCGCGCCGAGGACAAGACCTACTCGATCGGGAGGGGCCTGTGGCAGCTCGGCCTGCTCGCCCCCGTCGAGAGCGACCTCCGCGAGGTCGCCTCGCCGTTCCTGCAGGACATCCACGCTGCGACCCGGGCGACGGTCCACCTGGCCATCCGCGACGGGCTACAGGTCCTCTACCTCGACCGGCTCTCCGGACAGGCCTCGGTGCCGGTCGTCAGCCGGATCGGCAGCCGGTTGGCGCTGCACTCCACGGGTGTCGGCAAGGTGTTGCTCGCACACGCCCCGGAGGACGTCGTACGGGCGGCGCTGAGGAGGTTGAAGCCCTTCACGCCGTACACCATCACGGCCCCGGGCCTGCTCGCGCGCGAGCTCGCGAAGGTCCGTGTCAACGGCTACGCGACGACGCGCGAGGAGATGACGCTCGGGGCGTGCTCGATCGCGGTGCCGGTCGTGAGCGGGGGCGACGTCATCGCGGCCGTCGGCGTGGTCGTGCCCGACCTCCGCCGCGACAAGGCGCGGCTGGTCACCGGGCTGACCGTGGCCGCGCGCTCGATCGGCCGTCTGTACCGGCCCGGCTGACCTCAGCGCCCTGCTCCTCCCCGGGTGGACGAGCCATGGTCACACCGGGTCATTTTCGGCCCGGGCGCGACACCAATGGCGTGCTGACGCCCCCGTCGAGCGCGGTCACGGGCCGGGTCTGACGCTCGTCCCCCATCCGCGAGAAGCCTGCGCCATGCACGTCCTGGTAGTCACCGACATCGGGATGTACCTGGACGGTATGGCTGCCGGACGCCGCGCACTCCCCGACCTCCGCTCGGCCGACACGGCCCGGGGCGGCGCGGGTGCCGTCACCTGCGCACGACGCCACGAAGGGTCCACATCCCGACGGCGTTCACTCTCACCGGGATCCTCAAGCTGGTGATCTCGGTGCTCGGCCTCAGCTGGCAGTACATCTGCTCCAAGCTCGTGAGGATCATCCCCGAGCCGATCCTCGTGGGTCTGGGAGCGGACGGTCTCGGTGCTCGTCGGGATGATCAGCAGGGCCCGCCGCTGCGTGAGAGCAGATCAGGAGCGAGTTGAGGACCAACAGATCAGCCAGGTCGTCGATCTGATCTCGTCCCAGGTCATCAGGCCGCCGTCACGAAGCTCGTCAGCATGCTCGGGCCCGCCGGCGCCGTCATCCAGGCGATCATCGCCACCTACAACACGGTGATGTTCGCTTATCGAGCGCGCCAGATCGGCGCCGTGGTCGCGTCGTTCATCGACTCGATCGCCGCCGGAAACATCGTCCGCGCCGCGACCGCGTCGAGGAGACACTCGTGAGCGGCCTGACCATCGCGATCAGCTTCATGTCCCGGTTCGTCGGCCTCGACGGCATCCCGAACCGAGTCGTCGGCAGCGTGCGCAGGATCCGCCAGCCGATCGACCGGGGCTCCACAAGATCGTCGGGTGGCTGGGAACGACCGTGGCACGACTCACGGCGCCACTGCACGCCACGAACGCGGACATCGTCCGAGATCACGAAAAGTTTGCTTGTCGCCTTTCGACGCGAACACAGATTGCCGTCCACTAGCGTCCGACCCGGTACCTGCTCGGGCGCGCACCATCCGTTGGAACGTGTGAAGACCCCTGGGAGCGACCGTGGCGAGCAGCTTGCTGATTGCAACCGGTGCTGGTCTCGGCGGAATGTTCGGCTGGGGAACCGCCGAGTTCGCGACGAAGAAGTCCGTTGACCAGATCGGGAGCGTCGCCAGTCTCGTGTGGGCGCACATCCTCGGCACCGTCGCGCTCGCCGGACTCGTTCTCGTCGGCGTCGTTGGGTTCGGACATCCGTTTGAGTTCCCGGCCGGTGTCGGCGCATGGGCTGGCCTGGTGTTCTTCGGCTGCTTGCAGACGGCCGTCTACTACTTCGCGTACCGGGCGTTCGAGCACGGACAGGTCGCCGTCCTGGCGCCGATCTTCGCCTCGTTCGCAGGACTGGTGGCGCTCATCTCCGTGGTGGTGTTCGGCGAGACCGTGAGTTCGGGCCTGGGGCCGTCACTCGTGGCGATCTTCGCCGGCGTGATGCTGCTGAATCTCGAGGTCGGCGAGCTGAGGCGCGGAGGCATCCGTCTCATGGGCGCGCTCGGTGTGCGCGACATCGGAATCGCCACCATCCTGGCGACCGGGTGGACGCTGGGCTGGGACCGCTTCGTGAACGGACACGACGGACCGTCGTATTCGCTGTTGATGTTCGTCTTCATGACGATCTCAGCATTCGCAGTCGCCCGGGTGCAGAAGGTCCGACTGGCCGGTGTCCGTCCGGTGATGCCAGCTCTCTGGTTGGTCGGCGCGGGCGAAGCAATCGCCTATTTCGCCATCAGCGTCGGCTATGCGGACACAACGCAGACGGCGATCGTTGCACTCCTCAGTGGCGCATCAGCATTGCCGACCATCGTGCTGGCCCGGATCTTTCTTCGCGAAAAGCTCACGGGCGTCCAGACCTTGGGCAGCCTGGTAGTCGTCGCTGGCGTGGCGCTCCTGTCAGTGAGCTAGCGGTGGACTTCTCGTCGATCGCCGAGGCACTGGATACTCGCGGGAGAAGCTCCGTACGTTGGTGCACACCGTCGCTGAACCCGTCGCTCGCACGCGTTCATTCACCGTACGACAGCGACGCATCCATCTCGTTCGAGTCATTCGGTCTGCCGCTCGAACCCACCGGACTTTTCAAACATGCCTTTGACAAGGCCGCCCGAGCGTTCGGCGCGGACCAGACGCTGTTCTCGGTGAACGGGACCACGTGGAGCAACTACGTCGTGATCAAGGCGCTCGCCAAGCAGGCGCCCAACCTTCGGATCCTGGCGAGCCGGAACGTGCATCGCTCGGTGGTGAGTGCCTGCGAGGACTACGGGGTCCGACTGATGTTCTTGCCTACTCGGATGCACGAGCGCTTCCACACCTTCATTCCCAACACCACGGACGAGGTACTCGAAGGCGTTGCCCGTACCAAACCGCAAGTCTTGCTGCTGACGACGCCGACCTACGAGGGCCTGGCTGCGGACCTGGCCGATCTCATTCGCAAGGTGCGCCGGCTGGATCCCCGTCTCGTGGTCTTCATCGACGAGGCATGGGGAGCTCACCTCCACTTCTCGAGCCTCATGCCCCTCTCAGCGATGGCCGCGGGGGCGGACATCTGTGTCCAGAGCACGCACAAGCAGGGCGGGTCTCTGCAGCAGACAGGCATGATCCACTGGCAGGGCGATCGCATCGACGCGGATCTGTTGCGCGATGCATACCGAACGCTAGGAACTTCCAGTCCCTCCTACCTCCTGATGGCGTCCCTGGAAGCAGCGACCCATGAGCTGGAACAGCACGGCGAGGACCATCTCGACAGGATGGTGGAGCTGGCTCAGCTGCTGACCAAATCCATCACCTCCATCCCCGAGTACGACGTCGCCGAGATCCACGAGGCGAACCACGACCGGGTCGACCGGGATGCGACGAAGGTCGTGGTGGACGTGTCGAGATGCGGACTCAGCGGGTACGAGGTGGCGCGCCAGCTCGAGCTTGATCACGCCATCGTCGTCGAGGCCTACAACATCAACACGGTCTTGTTGCTCGTTCCCTTCAACGCCACGATGGACGATATCGAAGCGACTCGAGAGGCATTGGCTGTCATTGCCTCTGAGCGGCGCCTCCCTGCCGACGTACACCTCAGACTGCCGCGCAACGTGCCCAAGGTCCTCGACCTCACCGAGGTCTCGCGGCTGCTGCCTGATCAATTGGAGGACGTGCCGCTACACGAAGCGGTCGGCCGGATCTGTGGGGAACACATCACGCCGTTCCCACCCGGCATTCCAACGACCATCAAGGGCGAGGAGCTCACCGACGAGATGGTGGCCTACTACGACCAGCTGAGAGCGGTACCCAACCTCCACATCGCCGCGCGCGACCCACGTCTAGGGACCGTGTGCGTGGTGCGGTGAGCACCCAGACGTCCGCGACTCGGCCACGAGGAGGCAGGGCAGGTGCAGCTCAGCGCAGCGGCGGACCCCAGCTGACCTCCTCCCGCAGCTTGGCCTTCAGCAGCTTGCCGCCCGCGTTGCGTGGCAGCGGCTCGGGCACGACGCTGACGTACTGCGGGATCTTGAAGTCGGCCAGCTGGGTCCGCAGGTAGCCGATGACCGCGTCGACGTCGACCGCCTCGCCTCCGCCGTACAGGAGCGCACCGACCTTCTCCCCCATCACGTCGTCGGGTACGGCGATCACGGCCGCCTCCAGGACGGTGGGGGCCGCGGCGAGGGCAGCCTCCACCTCGAGGCTGGAGATGTTCTCGCCTCCGCGGATGATGATGTCCTTCGTGCGGTCGACGATGTGGATCCGCCCGGCGTCGTCGACGCGGACGATGTCGCCGGTGTGCATCCAGCCGTCGGCCAGGGCGGCCGCGGTCGCCTCAGGCCGGTTCCAGTAGCCCCGCATGATGTTGGCGCCACGGGCGAGCAGCTCGCCGTAGGACGGGTCGTCGTCGACCGGGGCGACGGCCAGCTCCACCGAGGCCACGGCGAAGCCGACGGAGTCGGCGTGCTCGACCGCGTCCTCGTGCGGCAGCGACGTCAGCAGCGATGCCGTCTCGGTCATGCCGTAGCCGTTCATGACGCGCGCGCCCGGGAACGCCTTCTGCAGCGCCTCGACCAGGGAGGGCGCGATCGCCGCGCCGCCGTAGCCGACCCAGCGGACGTGGCTGACGTCGGCGTCGGCGAACGCGGGGTGGCGCAGGATGAGGGCGTACACCGCGGGCACGGTGACCATGAGGGTGATGCGCTCGGTGCTCAGGGTCTCGATCAGGCGGGCCTGGTCGAGGGCCGGCATGATCACGGCGGTGCCACCGACGTAGTGCGCGGTCAGCAGCTGGGAGTTGCAGCCCGTGACGTGGAACAGCGGCACGGAGACGAGCGTGCGGAAGTCGGACCCCGTCTCGCGGGAGCCCACCAGTCCACGCACCATGTTCTCGGCGTTGGTGAGGAACGCCTCGTGGTTGGTGGGCACCCCCTTGGCGCGGCCGGTGGTGCCCGAGGTGAAGAACATCGCGCACGGGTCGACCAGCCCGAGGTCGGGCTCGACGTAGGGCTCGCCGTCGGGAAGCGGGGAACCCGCGTCGAGGTCGACGGTGACGCCGGCGTCCTCGAGGAGACCTGCGATCTCCGGCGGCGCCGACCGGATGTTCGGCGCCACCGCGATGCCGCCGGCCATGATCGTGCCGTAGAAGGCGAGCACCCAGTCGACGCCGGCCGGGTAGCGCACGGCCACCCGGTCACCGCGCCGTACGCCGGCCGCGCGCAGACCGCCCGCGACGCGCGAGGCGCGCTCCCACAGCTGGGCGTAGGTCAGTCGCTCGCCGTCGAGCTCGACGACGGCCTCGACATCCGGGGTCGTCGTCACGAACCGTTCGAGGGAGGCGAGCAGGGACGCCGGGAGGTCCTCGAAGTGGGCCGCGCCCTGGTCGTCGTACCACACGCCGTCCTGGGAGTACGGGTTGTGCGTCCGCGGGATCGGACGGATCTCGGGGCGGGTCATCGCGCCTTCACCGAGAGCCACCGCGCCGGATTCTCCACCATCAGGGTGGTGATCTGGTCCTCGGTGACACCCGCCTCACGCATCGCGGGGAGCACGTCGTCGTGGATGTGCGTGTAGTGCCAGTTCGGCAGCAGCTCGGCCGGCCCGGACTCGGGGTAGAAGTCGGAGTAGCACGACGCGTCGTGCGACATCAGCATGCTCTCGACGTACCCGAGCCGGATCATCTCGACGACCGTCTTGGTGCGGTCGGGTGTCGTGCAGAAGACGTCGACGCCGAACCGGTCCATGCCGAGCATGACGCCCTGGTCGGCCAGCGTCCGGAGGTAGGCGATGTCGGTGCTGTCGCCGCTGTGACCGATGCAGACCTTGGAGAGGTCGGCACCCTCGGACTTCATCACCTCGAGCGCCGGGATGCCCATCTCGCCGTGCGCGTGCGTGTGGATGATGACCGGTACGCCGGTCTCCACGTGCGCCTGCGCGACCGCGTGCATCACCCGCTCGACGCCGTGGACCATGCCGGCCTCGTCGATCGCGCACTTGAGCACGCCGGCCTTGACGCCGGTGCCGGCGATGCCCTCGCGGATGTCGTTCACGAACAGGTCGACCATCGGCTCGGGGCGGTCGAACGGCAGGCCCGGACCCTGGAAGTGAAACTGCACCGGCTCGTCGTGGTAGGTGTAGATCCCCGTCCCGACGACGATGTTGATGTCGACCTGCTCGTTGATCCGCTGGATGCGCGGGATGTAGCGACCCAACCCGATCACCGTCGGGTCCACGATCGTGCGGACCCCGCGCGTCGTGACGTCCTTGAGCTTCGCGACCGCATCCGCGACGCGCCGATCCTCGTCCCACGGGTCCGGGAAGTCGGGGTAGTTCTGGCGGATCTCCGTGCCGATGGTGAAGACGTGCTCGTGGGCGAGCACCTGGCCGAGGTCCTCGACCGGCACCGGTCCCCTGACGGTCTCGACGGTGGTCATCCTGTGCTCCTTCTGATGGGTGGGTTGAGGTCGTGCTGTGTCCGGGCGAGTCGTGAGCGCGTACGGCGCAGCGCTCAGAGCTCCACCAGGGCGGGGAGCTCGTCGGCGAGGTGGTCGATGATCGTGCCGAGGTCGGGCACCAGCTCGGGGCACGCGGTGAGCCCGAACGCCAAGGTGTCGCCGTGGCTGATCACCGTGATGTTCAGACCCATGCCGTCGGTGATCATCGAGATCGGGTACTGCGCCTCGCACCGGGCGCCGGCCAGGTAGAGCGTCTCGCGCGGCCCGGGCACGTTGGAGATCACGAGGTTGAACGGCATCGCGACCCGGTCGGCCAGCTTCAGCGAGGCCGAGGTGCGTGCGGCCAGCTCGGCGGCGGCGGGGGCGGAGAAGTTGCCGAACTCCTGCAGCAGCGCTGCCGGGGTGGCCTTGAACTCCTCCTTCGCCGCCGCCATCTCGGCACGGACGGCATCGAGCCGCTCGCGCGCGGAGGCCAGGTGGGTCGGCAGGTCGGGGGCCATCGCCGCGACCTGGTTGCCCGCCGCGTCGGCGTCGGTGCGGATCGACACGGGGACCATCGCGCGGATCGGCCCGTCGGGCAGGTCGTCGTGGGCCGCGAGCCAGGAGCGCATCGCCCCCGCGCACATCGCCATCACGACGTCGTTGACCGTGCAGCCCTGCTTGGCCTTCACGGCGTGGACATCGCCGAACGGGACGCCACCGTAGGCGAACTCCCGGCGGGCGGTGATGCTCCTGTTGATGGACAGCCGCGGGGCAGCGCTCCGCACCGGCCGGCCGAGCTGCGACATCGCGAACTTCTGCCAGTCGGCCAGTCCGCGGATGACCAGCTCGGCCATCCTGCCGGGCCGCGTGGCCAGAGCCACGGCGGTGCGCTGCAGCAGCTCGAGATCGCTCGGCTTCGTCTCCGGGCGGGGCAGGGTGGCCGGCGGCGCCAGGGCCTCTTCGTCGGGGTCGGTCGTGAGCAGGGCCGACAGCAGCGCCATGTTCGCCTTGCCGTCGAACGCGGCGTGATGGGTCTTGGTGTAGATCGCGACCTTGCCGCCCTCGAGGCCCTCGATGACGTAGACCTCCCACAGCGACCTCGACCGGTCGAGCGGCCGCTCGTGCAGCCGACCGATGAGATCGGCCAGCTGCTGCTCGTTGCCCGGAGCCGGCAGCGCGGTGCCGCGGATGTGATAGCTCAGGTCGACGTCGTGGTCGTCGTACCAGTAGGGAAGGTCCATCCCCAGCGGCACCTCGGCGAGCCGCCACCGCAGAGGCGCGATGTGCGGGATCCGGGCGGCGTAGTGCTCCCGGATCGCAGCGGCGTCGACGGGCCGATCGGCGGTCGACGGGTCGAGGATCATCAGGCCGGCGGTGTGGCCGGTGACCCGGGCGTCCTCGATCTGGAAGAACGAGGTGTCCACCGCGCTGAGCTGCTGCATCGTCGTTGGCCTGCCGATCGAGCGTTCCCTGTGCCGGCCGCCCCACTATCCGACCGCGCGGTATGTATCGTGCCACAGCCGGATGCCCCTGAGTAGGGGTCACGGTGACGCAAGACACATCGCCGCCCTGCGATCCGCGGCCGGTCAGAGGCGCGGGTCGACCGGCTCGGACTCGAGGGCGAGCACGGCGAACACCGACTGGAGAACCTTCCAGGCGAGGCCGGGCGTCCTGGGCCATGCCACGGCCCAGGACGCCCCGCCGATTGCTCAGCAGCTAGCGACAGCCGTGTCCACGAACGGCGTGCCGGCCAACGACCCCGACGTTGCGCCGTTGTTGTAGAACGCGTCCGCGGAAACGTAGTAGGCGTTGCTCCACGGAGCGGGCGCGATCCGGTACCACCAGTTGTTGCCGTCGGCGACGGCGAAGCCTTGCAGACGGCAGGAGACCTGGATGGTCTGGAACGCCGAGACCGATGGGCCCTTCACGAGCGAGAGAGGTGCGGCGATTGCTCGATCGATCACGATGTCGTCGATCGGGGTGTTGTGCACGCCAGACAGGCAGATGCCGCGCGCGGACAGGTCGGGCGCCGGGCCGGACGGACTCGGGGCTTGCGCCTGGTGACCTGCCACCGAGCAGCCGCTGAGCATCAGCGCGGCGAGCGATGTCCCCACAGCTGCACGCCTCCGAGCCACATCCAGAGTCTGCCGCACACCGCGGCCGCGCGCTCAGCCTCCGGCCACGGTTGCTGCCACGCGGCGCGCGAGGGCGGGATCGCTCGAGCTCGTCCGGCCCGTCTCGACGTGGCCGGCCAGCTGGAGCCGGGTCGTCGCCGCCTCGACGGTCAGGTCGTACCAGCCGTCGTTGCCGGGGAACGCCTGCTCGACCGCGCTCCGGGCAGGAAGCGCGATCGTCGTCGACGTACCGCTGTAGCCGTCGGTGACCGTGACCCGGAGGGCCTGGGCGCCGGGGTTGCGGAGGCTGACGAGCAGGCCTCCACCGCGACCCGTGGGAGCTGCCGAGACGACGGGGGCGGCCAGGTCCAGTCCGGACGCCTGCCGGAAGAAGCCGTTGGGCCCGTGGATCTCCACCGACGTGGCGGTGGTCGTCGCCGCCAGCTCCGCGCGCATCGTCCGGCCCGCACCGACCGTGTACATCTGCGTGAGCTGCGCGGCCGGCGTGGTCGTCCGGATGTGGAACACCGCGCCGCGGTGCCCACGGTTCACGAGATCGACCCCGAGGCCCGCGGCGGTCGCCGAGACGATGGCGTCGAGGTCGTAGGGCAAGGGCCGCGCAGCGCGAACGCCGGGCTCCTGAGCGGGAAGCTGCTGCCGGGTCGGCGGCACCACGACGACGTCGGGGTGCCGGTTGCGGTCCGGCGGCGCGTACCCGGTGGTGCTCGGAAGCGACGGCACCGAGGTGCTGGCGCCGGAGAAGTCGAACGCCGACGTCAGGTCTCCGCAGACCGCACGACGCCAGGCCGTGATGTTCGGCTCGTGGACGCCGAAGCGCGCCTCCAGGAACCGGATGATCGAGGTGTGGTCGAAGACCTCGGACGTGACGAAGCCGCCCTTGCTCCACGGGGAGACGACCAGCATCGGCACGCGCTGACCCAGGCCGTAGGGCCCGGGTACGCCGGTGCTGCCGCCCGGTGTGTTGACCTCGCCGTGGTAGATCTCCCCCTCGGTGCTCACCGTCGACGCGCCGTCGGCGGCCGTCATCGGGGCGTACGGCGGGACGACGTGGTCGAAGAAGCCGTCGTTCTCGTCGTAGGTGATGAACAGGGCGGTCTTGCTCCACACGTCCGGGTTCGAGGTGAGGGCGTCGAGCACCTGGGCGACGTAGCCGGCGCCGTAGTTGGCGGGCCAGTTCGGGTGCTCGGTGTACGCCTCGGGCGCGACGATCCAGGACACCGACGGCAGCGTGCCGGCCGCCACGTCCGAGCGCAGCGTCTCGAACAGGTCCTGCCCGGACTTCGCGTCGGTGCCGGTGCGAGCGCCGACGTACAGCGGTGAACCGGGTGCGGCGTCCTGGTACTGCTTGAAGTAGAGCAGCGCGTTGTCACCGTAGTTGCCGATGTAGGCGTCGCTGGTCCAGCCCCAGTAGCCGGGGCCGTCCAGGCCGACGCCGGAGTCCTGGTAGACCTTCCAGCTCACCCCTGCCGACTGCAGCCGCTCGGGATAGGTCGTCCACGAGTAGCCGAGCTCGTCGTTGGCGATGACCGGACCGCCGCCGCCCTCGTTGCCGGGCGAGCCGCCGACCGAGCCCGTCCACATGTAGTAGCGGTTCGGGTCCGTCGGGCCCAGCAACGAGCAGTGGTAGGCGTCGCAGATCGTGAACGCGTCCGCCAGGGCGTAGTGGAACGGGATGTCGCCCCGGTCGAGGTAGGCCATGGTCGCGGCCGTCTTCACCGACACCCACTTGTCGTACTGACCGCCGTTCAGGGCCGCGTGCGTGCCGTTCCAGCTGTGGTCGAGGTCCTCGATGAACGCCAGTCCGGCGTCGGCGACGTCCGGGTGGAACGGCAGCACCTCGCCCGTCCCGTCGGGCTGGTGGAACACGCTCTTGCCCGAGGCGAACCTCGCCGGGTGCGGATCTCCGAAGCCGCGCACGCCGCGCAGGGTCCCGAAGTAGTGGTCGAACGAGCGGTTCTCCTGCATGAGGACGACGACGTGCTCGACGTCCTTGATCGACCTCGTACGTCGGTTCGGGCTGATCGCCACGGCCCGGTCGATGCTCTGCATGAGGACCGACGCGGCCGCGGTCCCCGCTCCGGCCTGCAGGAGGCGGCGGCGGCTCAGGTTCGTCATCGCCAGGTCCTCAGGGCCGGAAGAGCTCGACGAGCGAGCCGGACGTCGTCGGCGAGCAGGTGTTCGCGAGGCAGCCGAGGTGCCACATCTTCTCGATGGTCGCCAGCACCGTGTACTCGTCGGCGGGGGCGTCGGTGCTGATGTGCGGGCCGGCCGCCGAGTTGATCACCAGCAGGGGTGCGTCCCCTCCACCCAGCACCACGCCGTTGGCGCCGACGGGGCTGCCGGGTCCTCCCGAGAAGCCGGAGTAGTCGTTCTCGTCCCACATCAGCACGATGCTCGACTTCGTGGTCTTCCAGGTCTGCGAGCTCGTGATCTGCTGCACCGCCTGCTTGACGTACTCGTCGCCGAGCTGGATCGCGCCGTGGTCGAGCCCGCTGTCGGGGTAGCCGCACTTCGGGTTGCCGATCAGCGCCGCGCTCGACGGGGAGATGCCGTGCATGTCGTGGCACTGGTCCGGGCTGATCCACACCAGGTTCGGCACGTTGCCCGACGCGAGGTCGGCGCCGAACTGGTCACCGGGGACGATGTTCTGCAGCCGCGGGTTGCCGGGCGAGTTGATCCCGGAGAAGTACATGAACGGGTTGTGCTTCTGCGCGTAGAGCTTGACCGTCGTACCGTTGACGACCGGCGCGTACTCGCCCTCGAAGCCCACACTCGGCATCGACTGCATGTAGGCCTTCCAGGTCCGTCCGCTGGCCTCGAGCTGGTCGACCAGGGTCCTGCCGTCGAACAGGTGCGGGGTCTGCGAGGCGCTCGCGAACTGCTCAGGCGTGAGGGCGGCACCGTCGGTCGCGTCCCCCGAGCCCGGGACGAACTCCTCGGGCTCGCAGGTCACGTCAGCGCCCGCCTTGCAGTCGTCCCAGATGCCCTGGAAGCTGCCCGAGATGGCGGCGAGGTACTCGGGCAGGCTCGGGTGCGTCACGCCGTGGTAGTTCGTGGCGACGTTGTAGCGCCGGGCCAGCGAGGTGATGTACGGCGCGTCCGCGGTGTTGCCGATGACCTGGTCGGTGCCGTGGTTCTCCATCATGATCACGAACACGTGGTCCGGCCCGCTGGACGCGGCGGTGCGCTGAGCGTGCGCCGATCCAGGAACCAACGCCAGAGCGGAGGCAGCGAGCACGCCAGCCGCGGCCAGCGCCCGGGCAGTGCGGTGAGAAGTCGTCATCGAGAAACCACCTGTGAGAGGGAGACCGTCGACTCCGAATGCTCGCGGGCTCGGCCGGGGCAGGGCTCGACCGGCGGATGAACATTCCGCCAACTCCTCGGCAACCCTGGGCGGGTCACGTCCCTCTTTGCGTCTGCGCGCCAGCAGGCCGCTCCAGAAACTACGTCGAGACAACAACAGCTCGAGCTCGTCGAGCGATACCGAGCCGGTGCACTCCGACGAGAGTTGGCGGAGGTGTACGGCATCGGCACAGGCACGGTGTCCGCGATCCTCAAACGACACGATGCGAGTCGCAAGATCGGCCTCACGCCGGACGAGATCGAGGACGCTGCAGAGCGCTACGAGGCCGGACAGTCGCTCGCCAAGATCGCCGAGGCCTTCGACGTTGTGGCGAACACGGTGCGCACCGCTCTCCTAGGACACGGCATCACATTGCGATCGACGAGCGCGTCACGATCACCCTTGGGCCGGGACAACTGACCTCAGCGAGTTCTTGTCGAGCTTGCCTACGGCATTGGTCGGCAGCGCTTCCATCACGTGAACCGCGGTGGGGCGCTTGTAGCCGCTAAGGTGCTCGCGGCAGAGCGCCTTGAGCGACTCGACGTCGACGCTGGCATCTGGCCGGGGTTGGATGAAGGCGACAACCACCTCGCCCCACTTCTCATCGGGTACGCCGATCACCGCAGCGGCTACGACGTCGGGGTGGAGGGCGAGGACGTCCTCGATCTCCTTGGGGTAGATGTTCTCGCCACCGCGGATGATCATGTCTTTCGAGCGGCCTGCGATGGTGAGGTAGCCGTCCTCGTCGAGGAATCCGATGTCTCCGGTGCGTAGCCAACCTTCAGTGAGGACGGCAGCTGTTTCCTCGGGTCGTCCCAGGTAGCCGCGCATCACGTTCGGTCCGCTGACGACGACCTCGCCGACTTCTCCCTGAGGCAGCGGGTTTCCGTCGAGGCTGACGATGCGCAGTTCCTGGCCTGGGAACGGAAGCCCGACGGTGCCTGCCTTGCGAATGCCGTCGACCGGGTTGATGGCCGATCCGCAGGTCGCTTCCGAGAGGCCGTACGCCTCCACCAGCGGGAACCCGTATCGCACTTCGAACTTGGTGAGAAGTTCGGCCGGGGCCGGGGCAGCCCCGCAGACCGCGAACCGGACCGAGGAGGTGTCCGGCCGGATCTCGTCCGGCAAGGCCGCAAGCATGCTGTAGATCGTCGGCACGGCGGAGAAGAAGGTCGGTCGGACGTTCTCGACCGTCTTGAAGAAGGTGGCTGGGTTGAACCGCTCTGAGATGACGACGCTGGCGCCGACAAGGAGCGGCGAGAGGATGCTGACGACGATCCCGTTGACGTGGAACAGCGGCAGGATCAACAGGCACCTGTCGGTGGGTCCGAGCTTGAGGCCTTCGCGTCCCATCTCGGTCATGGCATCCAGGTTGGCGTGGTCGAGCATCACCCCCTTGGGCACTCCGGTGGTCCCCGACGTGTAGATGAGCAGAGCCAGCCGCTCCGTGTCGTCGACAACCCGCTCCGTGTCGTCGACAACCGCTGCGTCGTCGGGGGTCGCGAGGTCGTAGCGGAGCTCGGAGACCGAGAGGCAGGCGATGCCCTCGACCGGGTCACTGTCGTCCTCGATGACGAGGAGCCTCGCGCCCGAGTCGGCGAGCTGGCGAGACACCTCACTGGACGTGAGGGCCGGGTTGACCGGGGTGATCGTCGCCCCGATGCGCCACGCCGCGAAGAGCAGGACGACGAACTCGACGCGGTTCGTGAGCCGGAGCGCCACGACGTCATCCATGCCGACGCCGAGCTGGCCCAACTGGGCCGCGACCGACCGCACCTGGGCGAGGAGGTCGGCGTTGGTGAGTGCCTGGTTGGAGTCGGCGACAGCCGCAGCACCGGGTTCGGCGGCCGCTCGGCGGTCCGGGAGGGTGGCGAAAGTCATCGCGCCTCCTTGAGGTGGCGCAGGAGGAAGTCGGTCTGGTCGGCGACCACGGCCTCGAAGGGAGCGCCGAGGTAGATGTCGAAGTGGCCGGCCTCGTACCTGCGGATCTCGGCCTTGGGTGCTGTCTTCGCGTAGGCGACAGTCTCTTCGGGCGGTGTCACGGAGTCATGGTCGGGGACGCAGAACAGGATCGGCATCCTGACGTTCTTCGCTGCCTTTCCCGGGCGGTGCCGGGTGATGGTCGGCGCGACCCGGGCGGCGACCTCGTTGATGAAGGTGACACCTTCGGGCACGAGTGCCAGGTAGCCCGGCAGGGCGTCGGGTGCGGTCATGAGTGCCCGCTCCCCCGGCGATCCGGCGAGCTTGACCAGCACGGGGTCTTTCCGTAGCGCGCCGGCGAGGATGTCCTGGGCGACCACAGAAAGCAGGCGCAGGGTTCCTGCCGGGCCGAGTGCGCGGGCTGAGGCGATGCCGTCGGTGAACGGGCACTGTGAGATGGCTGCGCGCAGCTCGGGATGGCGCGAGGCCACGATGATGGCGTGGCCACCACCGAAGGAGCTGCCCCACACCGCGATACGGGTGCCGTCGATGTCAGTTCGCGCCTTGGCGTGAGCGATGGCCGCGTCCCAGTCGGCGAGCTGGCGATTGATGGAGAGCAGTTGGCGCGGTTGACCGGTGGAGTCACCGAAGTGCCGGTAGGTGAAGGCCATGGCGGCGATACCGGCCTGGGCGAATCGCCGAGCGAAGGCGTCCAGGCCCATTTCCTTGGTGGCGCCCAGGCCGTGGCCGAGGATGACCAGCGGCGGGTTGTCGACGCCGTCGGGCAGGAAGAGCCAGGCCGAACAGGTGTCACCGTTCGAGGCGAAGGTGATGTCGTGATGGGTGACGGTGTGCCTGCTCATGCCTTCGCCCCTGCCGTCGGGGCGCCGGCGCCCCGGGTGTTGCCTGTTGCGAGTACTTGCTCGAAGACGCCGGGCTGGTAGAGCGGCAGTTCGCCGCTGGCCTCGGTGTTGGCCATGTAGTCGAGCATGAGTTCCTGGCCGATCTTGGACAGCGCGGTCGCGAGGAACTCCGAGCGCTCGATGTGCAGGCCTTCCTCGAGGTCGGCAGAGCCGCCGAAGTAGACGGCCCGCTTGATCGCTGCACGCGACGTCTTCGGCCGGGACCCGAGGGTCGCCGCGAGCTCCAGTGCGCGGTCCAGGACCTTCTCGGGTGCCACGACGTCGTCGACGGCGCCGATCTCCAGAGCTTGTTCAGGAGTGAAGGGCTGGCCGGACAGGATCGCGACCAGTGCTTTGTGGTTGCCGACGAGTCGCGGCAGGCGCTGTGTACCTCCCCCGCCGGGCATGATCCCCAGCAGGACTTCGGGCTGGCCGATGAAGTAGTCGCCTTCGGGCATGACCCGCAGGTCGTTGGCCCAGCTGAACTCAGCGCCGAGGCCGAGTGCTGAGCCGTTGAGCGCGGCGATGAAGATGACGCCGCTGCGGTTCATCTTCAGGAACGTCTGGTGAACCCTCTCAAGCTGGACCGCAGGCCACAGCGGGGTCTTGCCGAGTGCGCCCTTCATGCCGCCGACGCGGGTGACGCCACGGGCAACATGCGCCAGCGCCGAGGCTCCCTTCACCCCGACTGATGGCACTGTGGCGCCGCCTTCCTGCAGCCAGCGGACTTCGGCGTGGGAGACGAAGCGGCCCGGGTGAGTGCCCGTGAAGACGACCGCGTGGATGTCGGGGTCGGCGTCGGCACGGTCGACAAGTGCGTCGAGCTGCTCGGCGATGTCGTTGCCGAACAGGCCCAGGGGTCCTCCGTCGATTCGGGCGATCAGGACCGGCCCACGGTCTTCGATGTCGAGGTTTCCTCTTACTTCTTGTGCCATGACGAGTCCTTGCGACGGGCGCCTTCGCGCTGCTTGATTTCAAGAGAATAACGAAGTTATCGTGATGGGGCAACCAACCGAGGAGAACCATGAGCAGAGTCAGGCCGCCCGACTACGACTGGGTCATCGTCGGTTCAGGTTTCGGGGGCAGCGTCGCCGCGATGCGCCTGGCCGAGAAGGGCTACCGCGTCGCGGTGATCGAGCGTGGGCGCGACTACGCCGACGAGGATTTGCCTCGGTCGGCCTCCGACCGGCAGCGCTTCGTCTGGGCTCCCGCACTGGGATTGCGCGGGATCATGCGCAACGTCTTGTTCGGCCATGTCTTCAGCTCGACGCAGACCGGTGTCGGCGGCGGCAGCCTGGTGTACGGCGGCGTGCTGTTCCGTGCACAGGATCCGTTCTTCGACGACGCGCAGTGGCATGACCTGGCCGAGTGGAAGCACGTGCTGGAGGGGCATTACGCGGAGGCCGAGCGGATGCTCGGGGTCGCCACGACTCCATGGGAGTCGGCGACCATGGGGTTGACTCGTGAGGTCGCTCAGCAGTTCGGAACTGGCGACGGATTCGCGCCTGCTCCCGTGGGCGTGTTCTTCGGTGAACCGGGAAAGACGGTGCCCGACCCCTACTTCGGAGGCGCCGGACCCGACCGAACGGGCTGCACCCGCTGCGGCGAGTGCATGACCGGATGCCGTACCGGTGCCGCGAACCGGCTGACGAAGAACTACCTGTGGTTCGCGGCGAAGGCTGGCGCGCAGATCCATCCGGAGCGCGAGGTCGTCGATGTTGCTCCCCGGGGGGCGGCCGACGGTGCAGACGGCTACCTGATCACGACCCGCCGTCCGGGCAGGCTGGTCGGCCGCGACACCCGCACCTTCACCGCTGGCGGCGTGGTGTTCGCCGCAGGCGCAGTAGGAACCAACGAACTACTCGCCGACTGCAAGCACCGCGGGTCGCTCCCCCGGATCAGCGACCGGCTCGGCGCTCTGGTGCGCACCAACAGCGAAGCAGTGCTGTCAGTCCTGCTTCCCTCCGATCTCGGGACATGGCGGGACGTGACCGCCAGCAGCCGCGTGATCATCGACGGCGACACCCAGATCGAGTTCCTCACCTATGGCCCCAACGGGGACTTCATGCGGCTGCTCTTCACGGTGCTGGTCGGCGAAGGGCGAACCTTGCGAAGGCTGTTGAAGTGGGGCGGTTCGGTGGCCCGTCACCCCGGGCGATGGGTCGCGACCCTGCGCTCCGGCTGGAGCAGCCGGACGCTGATGATGCTCGTCATGCAGCCTCGAGACAACGCGATCCGCTTCGAGGCCAAACGTCGCCGGTTGCGGCGTGGGTACCGGATCGTGTCCCAGGTCGATGGGGACCGGCCCGCGCCGACCTACATCGACGCCGGGCACAAGGTGGCCACGTGGCTGGCGGAACGGACCGGCGGCATCGCCCAGAGCAGCGTGTTCGAGGCGTTGGGCAACAAGCCGATGACCGCCCACGTCCTGGGAGGCGCCGCGATCGGCGCGACGGCCTCGACCGGCGTCGTCGACGCGCACCTCCACGTGTTCGGCTACCGCAACATGGTGGTCTGCGATGCTGCCGCGCTCCCGGCAAACCCGGGCGTGAACCCCGCATTGACGATCACCGCGCTCGCGGAGCATGCGATGGCACAGATCCCCGCTGCGGGTTTGGAACGATAGCCACATGGCCGAGGACACGACCGCTGCGGAATCCCCCTCCAACGGCATCGCCGAACGTTTGATCGCTGCGACGATCTCTCTGCTCGCCACGCAGGGCCCCGGTGCGATCAAGGCACGGACCGTGGCGGCGGAGGCCGGGATGTCGACCATGGTCGTCTACAACTACTTCGGCGGCGTGCCCGAGCTCGTCAACGCCGTCGTGGACCACGGCTTCAATGAGATCGGAAGCGCCTTCGAGCGCCTGGACGTCACGGACGACCCGGTGGCCGACCTGTTCACGATGGCGCTCACGACCCTGGCGTACGCCCGCAGCAACCCGCACCTGTACGACGCGATGTTCGGCCTCTCGCGCCGCGCCACCTACCGCCCAGAGGAAGGGACGAGCGCGCACCTCGCCGGGCACTCCGCGGCGTTCCGCGCCGCCTATGTCCACGTCACCGAAGCGGCAGCCCGCCTCGGGGTCTCGGCTGGACTGTCGATCGACGACCCGACCGCGGCTGCGGGCGCGTTGTGGAGCTTCGTCCACGGCTACATCACCTTGGAACTGGCGAGCCACTTCGCCGAGTTCGACGATCCGGTGCGGCAGGTCCTGGTGCCCATGGGCGTCACCTTCTGCGTCGGGTTGGGCGCGGACCGCGAGGCCGCAGTGATCTCGCACGAAGCAGCTCTGGCCCGGGTACCGCTTCCCCGCCTCTAAGCCTTCAGGCGAGGACCTCTGGATAGAGATCCTCGATGGCACCAGCGAGGCCGGCTTTGACCCGGGCCGTGACCTCATCGGCCACCACCTCGAAACCGTCGCGCTCGACGACGTCCAGGACCGCAGTCACCAGTTCGTCAGGGGTCATCTTCGGGCCACTGGCCCCGGCGGCCATGGCGGTGTCGACGTAGCCCATGTGCACCCCGACCACGTGGACGCCGCGCGGCGCGAGCTCGAGGCGCAGGCTGTTGGTCGCGGCCCAGAGTGCTGCCTTCGAGGCGCTGTAGACGCCGCCGAAGTGGTACCAGCTCGCAACCGAATGCACGTCGACCAGCACCGCTGCGTCGTGGCGCTCCAGCAGGGGCGCGAAGGCTCGGGCCACGGCGACCGGGCCGAAGAAGTTGGTCTCCATTCCCTCGCGCAGCTGGTCGTCGGTCAGGTCGAGGATGCTCGCGCTGGCCGGGAGGTTGCCGGCGTTGTTGACCAGCATCGTGACATCGTTCGCGGCGGCCGCCGCAGCGTCAATCGATGCCGCATCGGTGACGTCGAGGGCGAGTGGAACCACGCGGTCGTCTTCCCAGTCTCGGGGGGTGCGTGCTGTTGCGTAGACCTTGGTCGCGCCACGTTCGAGGGCCTGGTGCACGAATGCCGTACCGATGCCTCCGTTGGCTCCGGTGACGAGCAGGACCTGTCCGGCAAGGGTGGGCATGTCAGTTCTCCTGTCCTTGGTGGATCACGGTGGTGCCGCGGTTGGTCGGCGGCAGCTCTGGGAATGCGTCCTGGTCGATCCCGAGGCGGCCCGAGCAGGCCAGCGGCCTCACTTGGAGGAACACCCCGACCCGGTGGGTCTTCTGCGTCAGGGCGTGCTTCATCCCACTGGCGTGTCCCCCGGGCTTGTAGGCGAAGTCCTGGGCGAGCCCGTAGGTCTTCCAGAGGCTGATCGAGGTGTGCTCGAACGGCAGCTGGGAGGAGATGTCGATGCTGCCTCGGTGTCCCGGGTGGTGGGCTGCTCGGCTGGCGGCGTGCAGGTTGTTGCGCACGAAGGTGAGGAGCTCTCCGCGCCGGAGGATGCCGTGGACGATCGCCACCATCGGCTCCTCCTTGGCCAGGGGTGCGGCGGTTCCCGCTCGGGGAGTCCAACCGTGCCAGTGGTCGAGCTCGGACTCGGAGTCGATCCGGACCCGGGCGAGTTCACCGTCGAGACTGAAGCAGCCCGGGTGGTCGACAGTCTCCTTCAACGGCCCGGCGAAGGCCGCTTCAGCAGCCTCGGGTGATTCCCAGGCAGCCACGAGCGCACAACCTCCCGGCACGATCGAGGGCGGTACGGCGTAGGTCCCGTTGTTGGAGTAGTTGACGCTAGCGCCACGAAGTCCGTCGATTCCCTGATCAATCAGACGCCGCGCGGATCTGCGCCAGCGGATCCGTCCACCGGTCGGCCGCGCGAAGGCGTCGATGGTGACGAAGTCTGGCCTGGTCATCAGCTCTCACCCAGGAACTCAAGGACTTCCGGCACGAACTCGTGGTGGTACTGGAAGACACCGCCGTGGCCGGAGTCGGGGTAGATCCGCAGGCGCGAGTCTGGGAGTCGCGCTGCCATGTCCTTGGAGTGCTCGCTGGCGACCATCAGGTCCTTGTCGCCGTTCGCCACGAACACGGGGATCTTGATCTGTGACAGGTCGTCGGCGGCGTGCAGGCCAGCGCTCGTGATGGCTCGGAGTTGGGCCAGGCGCGCTTGGGACGAGATCGGCTCGTCCCGCCCGGTTGTCCGCTCAGCCAGGCGCGCGAAGTAGTCGTTGGCCGCCTTCTTGCCCGAGGTGGTGCGGGGGAAGAACAGGAAGTGGCGTGGATCCTTCCGAGTCAGGAAGGCCTTGGTGTAGGCACCGCCGACGATGAAGGGCATCTTCCAGATGCCACCGCCTCCGCGCGGGCCGCTGCCAGCGACCACCATCCGGCGAACCAGGTCAGGCGCCTGAAGTGCGACCATCTGGGCGACGGCGCCGCCGAGGGAGAAGCCGATGAGGTCGACGTGGTCGTACCCCAGCGCACGGATGAAGGCGATCGCGTCTGCGCCCATCTGCTCGATGTCGCTCGGCACGCGGCCGCCGGTCGACCCGACGCCGCGGTTGTCGAACGCGATGACGTGGTGCTGGGCGGCGATTCCGTCGAGGACTCGCGGGTCCCAGTCGTCGAGGACTGCGGTGAAGTGGTGCAGGAACACGACGGGCACGCCGCCGGGTTCGCCGAGCTCGCGGTAGGCGAACGAGGTGCCGTCGACGTCGATCGTCTTGGTGGGTGTGGTCTTCCAGCTGGTCATGACTTCTTCCTTCGCGAGGGTGCGGCGGCAGTGGCGGACAGCGACGTCGAGGCGCGGGCGTCGAGGCGGGCGAGGACGTCGAGGATGCGGCGGTCGTGGGTGAAGCGGGTGTCGAGGGTCGGGCCGAGGATGCCGCGTAGGGAGGACACCGGGCCCCACAGGTTCGGGCGGATCACCCGTACGGCGCGGCTCTCCAGGCCGTCGGCGATGCCTGCTGCCGCGTGAGCCGGCGCGATCCGCTTGAGCATCGCCTTGGGCAGCGCGCCCAGCAGCTCCATCACGACCGGGTCCTCGTCGACGCCGCGAGCGATCATGTCGGTCTGCACCAGTGAGAAGTACGCCGTGAGAACCGAGACGCCGTGGTCGGCGAGTTCGATGCGCAGGCCGCGGCCAAGCTGCTCGACGGCAGCCTTGCTCATGGCGTACGGGATCGTGCCCATGCCGTTGAGGAAGGCGAAGACCGAGCTGATGAGCACCACCTGACCCTGGTTCGCGATGACCTGGGGCAGGGCCGCCGCGACGGTGTTCGCCACGCCGGTCACGTTCACCGCCAGCGTCGCCTCGATGTCAGCGGCCGGAGTGTTCCGCAGGGTGGCCGCCTTCGCCAGCAACCCGGCGTTGGCGATGACGACGTCGAGCCGGCCGAAACGGTCGACCGTGTGCTCGACGGCCTGCTCGAGGGAGCCGCGGTCACGGACGTCGGCGACGCAGCCGAGGGTGTTGTTCGGGTGCAGCTCGCGGGCCCGGTCAGGCGTGTTCGGGGCGATGTCGGCGATCGTCACCCTGGATCCCCTGTCGAGGAGAGCGCGGGCCGTCGCGGCACCGATCCCCCCGTTGCCACCGGTGATGAGGACGACCTTGCCGTCGAGGTCGTACGTCGCGCGGCTCACTTGAGGCCTCGCCGCGGCGAGAAGGAGATCCGGCCGTTGCGGCGCACCATCGCCAGCGCGGTGACCAGCGGGCCACGGTCCAGGTCGGGCTCGAGCCCGCGCGCGAGCCGGTGCAGCTGGTCGGTGTTCCAGCTGATGTTGAGGAAGCCGTCGAGCGCCTTGAGGTCGGTCAGGCGGCCGAGGATCGGGCGCAACCCCGCCTGGATCTCGTGGGTCGTCAGGGTGGCCGTGCGCCCGTCGAGGATGCTCGCCGCGGCGTCGGTCGCGGTGACGGTCGGACGGGCGATACCCACGAGGTCGCAGTCGCCGGCCGCGAGCGCGTCCTCCATCGCGGACCGGCTGCGGAACCCGCCGGTCACGGCGATCGGGATGCCGCCCGCCTCCTGCCGAACCGATCGCGCATAGTCGAGGAAGTACGCCTCCCGCTCGCGGGTCGAAGAAGCTTCGGAGCCCCCCATGGCCGGGGACTCGTAGTTACCGCCGCTGACCTCGATCAGGTCGACAGCCTCGGCGGCCAGTGCGGCGACGACGGCGCGCGAGTCGTCCTCGGAGAAACCGCCGCGCTGGAAGTCGGCGGAGTTCAGCTTGACCGCGACCGCAAAGCCTGGGCTGACACGTCCGCGGACGCGTCGTACGACCTCGATCAGGAACCTCATCCGGCGCTCCGGGGTGCCGCCCCACTCGTCGGTGCGCAGGTTGGTCAGAGGCGAGAGGAACTGGGTGATCAGATAGCCGTGTGCGGCATGCAGCTCGACGCCGTCGAAGCCGGCCTCCCCGCACACCGCGGCTGCCGTCGCGAACCGCTCGATGATCTCCTCGATCTCGGGGCCGGTCAGCGCGCGCGGCGTCGTGGCGCCCGGCATGGCCAGCGCGACGGCGCTCGGAGCGACCGGGGTGTGGCCCAGGGCGAGCAGGTTGGACTGGCGGCCGGGGTGGTTGAGCTGGGCGAAGATCGCGGCACCGCCGTCGTGGGCGGCCTTGGTCCACTCGGTCAGCTGCGGGAGGTCTCGATCGTCCTCGATGGCGATGTTGCCCGGCTCGCCCAGGTGTGCGCGGTCGACCATGATGTTGCCGGTGACCAGGAGGCCGTAGCCGCCCTGCGCCCACCGCCGGTACAGCGTGACGATCCGGTCGTCGGGCGAGTTGTCGGCATCGCCCAGGGCCTCGCTCAGCGCCGCCTTCGCGATGCGGTTGGGCAGGCGTACGCCGGACGGCAGGTCGAGAGGATCGGCAAGCGAGGCCATGGTGTGCTCCAGTTCATGATTGCAGTACGTTCATAATAGTATGATCGTAATGCTATCGTGTTGACAAGCCCCCGGAAGGAGATGCACGCCATGGCCAGGTACAGCCCCGAACACAAGGAAGCCACCCGCCGCCGGATGATCGAGACAGCAGGCCGCCGCTTCAAGAGCGACGGCATCGACGGCTCCGGCATCGCCACGCTGGTCGCCGATGCAGGCCTGACCAACGGCGCCTTCTACGGCCACTTCGCCTCGAAGGACGACCTGGTGGCCTCCGTGGTGACCCAGCAGCTCGCCGACCAGGTCGCCGTCGTCAACGACCTGCCCGCCGGCCTCGCGTCGGTCGAGTCCTACCTGCGTGAGTACCTCTCCCCCGCGCACCGCGACGACCTAGCGGGCGGCTGCCCCTCGGCCGCTCTGCTCGACGAGATCGGCCGCTGCGACCTCACGGTCCGCGAGGCCTACACCGAAGGCGCTCGCGCAATGATCGAGGCCATCGCGCGCCACCTCGACGACGGCGATCCGCAGCGGACCCGCGAGCGCGCGATCGGCCTGTTCACCCTGCTGGTCGGCTCGATCCAGGCCGCCCGCGCGGTCACCGATCCCGAGCTGTCCGAGCAGATCCTCGCTGCGGCGTACTCCAACGCGGTGACGCTGGCCACCGCCGGTCAACCGACCACCCACCCGACCCGACAGGACACACCATGAAGGCATTCGTCGTCACCCACTACGGACCCGACGGGCTCAAAGCGGCCGACGTACCGTCGCCGAGCCTCGGACCTCGTGACGTCCTGGTGGACATCCGCGCGGCCAGCATCAACCCGCTCGACAAGATGGTCCGCAACGGCGAGTTCAAACAGCTCATCAAGTACAAGCGCCCCCTCACACTCGGCCACGACCTGGCCGGCGTCGTGCTCAAGGTCGGCGCCGATGTCCGCGGCTTCCAGGCCGGGGACGAGGTCTACGCGCGGCCGCGCGACCTGCGCATCGGCGCCTTCGCCGAGCAGATCGCGATCGATGCTGGCGACGTCGCCCTGAAGCCCTCCTCCCTCTCGTTCGACGAAGCGGCCGCCGTGCCCCTCGTCGCTCTCGCGGCGTGGCAGGCCCTGGTCGAGGTGGCGGAGGTGCGGCCCGGACAGAAGGTCCTGATCCACGCAGGCGCCGGCGGACTCGGATCGACTGTCATCCAGGTCGCCAAGCATCTCGGCGCCTATGTCGCGACGACGGCCCACACCAACGACATCGAGCGGGTCCGCGCCCTCGGCGCGGACGAGGTCATCGACTTCACCCAGCAGGACTTCACCCAGGTCGTGTCCGGCTACGACGTCGTTCTGGACTCGCTCGGACCGGCCAGCCTGGAGAAGTCCCTCACGGTCCTCAAGCCCGGCGGCCTGGCCATCAGCGTCGTGGGCCCGCCCGACCCATCTTTTGCCGACCAGCTCGGACAGCCCCTCCTCAAGCCGGTCATGGCCGTGCTGAGCCGCAAGGTGCGCCGGCAGGCCCGCAAGCTGGGCGTGCGCTACTCGTTCTTCTTCATGCGGGCCAGCGGCAGCCAGCTCGCGACCCTGGCCGCGCTCTACGACAACGGCACCCTGCGGCCGGTCCTCGACCGCTCTTTCCCGTTCGAGCGGACCCTCGACGCCATGGCGTACGTCGAGCAGGGCAAGGCCGCCGGAAAGATCGTGGTGACCCGATGACGACGTCGACAACGGCGGCGGCGCAGACCTCGGCAACGACCCCTACTCAGTACCTCGAGGCAGCCGGCACCACGTTCGCCTACCGCGAGCTCGGTCCCCGCTCTGGCGTACCGCTCGTGATGCTTCACCACTTCACCGCGACCATCGACGACTGGGACCCACGCGTCCTGGACGGCATCGCGGCCGAGCGGCACATCATCTACGTCGACCTCCGCGGCGTCGGCGGCACCAAGGGGCGCGTGCCGATGAAGGTCGACGCGATGGCCCAAGACGCGATCGCGTTCATCGGCGCGCTCGGGCTCACCGAGGTGGACCTCCTGGGGTTCTCTCTCGGCGGGTTCATCGCCCAGGTCGTGGCGACCTCAGAGCCGAGCCTGGTGCGACGACTGATGCTGACCGGCACCGGACCAGCGGGCTTCAAGGGTGTCGGCCAGTTCAACCGTCGACTGCTGACCGACTCGGCCCAGGGCGCCGCCAAGATGACCGATCCGAAGCCCTTCCTCTTCTTCACCCGCACCCAGAACGGGCGCGCAGCTGCCGCCGACTACATGATGCGCATCAGCGAGCGAACCGAGGACCGGGTGAAACGGACGTCCATCCGCGCGGCGGCTCACCAGCTGATCGCCATCGCCAGATGGGGCGCTCAGCCACCGATGGACCTCGCCGCGATCACCCAACCCACACTGGTAGCCAACGGCGAGGACGACCGGATGCTCGCCACCCGCGGCTCCTTCGAGCTGGCCCACCGGATCCCGAACGCCCAGCTCGTCATCTACCCCGACGCCGGGCACGGAGGCGTCTTCCAGCACCACGACCGGTTCGTATCGGAAGTCCTGGACTTCCTGCGCTAGCAGGTAGCCCATCCCCGACGCGCTGTTCTCCGGCGCCACCACGTCCTCAGGAGCCCGCCATGAGCCACAACAGCACCGAACCCGTCATCACGTCGTACGCCCAGGCACCGACGCGCAGCATCGCCGTCGGAGACACCAGATACGCCTACCGGGAGCTCGGGCCGAAGGGCGGGATCCCGGTCGTCTTCTTCGTCCACCTCGCAGCAACCCTCGACAACTGGGATCCGCGGATCGTCGACCCGATCGCGCGCACTCGTCACGTCATCGCCTTCGACCAGCGCGGAGTCGGCGCCTCCACCGGACATGTGCCCGGGACCCTCGAGGAAGCGGCTGACCACGCGTACGAGTTCATCGCAGCGCTCGGCTACGACAAGATCGACGTGTTCTCCTTCTCGATGGGCGGCATGATCGCGCAGGACCTCATCGTCAAGCATCCCGACCTGGTCCGTAGGCTCATCCTGACCGGGACCGGACCGCGTGGCGGCAAGGACGTGGACAAGGTCGTCGGCGTGACGTACTGGGACATCCTCCGAGCCACCCTGACCCGGTCGGACCCGAAGGAGTTCCTCTTCTTCAACCGCGATGCAGAGGGCAAGGCCGCGGGCAAGGCGTTCGTCAAGCGACTCCAGGAGCGCACCGTCGACCGGGACCAGGAGATCAGCATCGGGGCACTGCGCACCCAACTGAAGGCGATCCAGAAGTTCGGTCGCTCGGCCCCGTCGGACTTGTCGGCCTTCACCCAGCCGACGCTGATCGCAAACGGCGACCACGACCGGATGGTTCCCACCGTCTTGTCCGAGGACCTACATCGCCGGATCCCCGACAGCCAGCTGATCATCTATCCCAACTCGGGGCACGGTGGCATCTTCCAGTTCCACGAGACGTTCGCCCCAGTCGCGGCTGCGTTCCTCGCCGACTGAGCGAACTCCGCCAACAGAGCTCTGGAATTGGGAGCGTGGAAGTCCGGCTTCCAACGCGCGTCGTGGACCGGAGCAAGCTTCAACCACCCGGGAACGCGACGAGCCTTGACGAACCGAAGCGGTGGTGAGACAGATGAGTAGAACGCGGCGACCTTACGAGGTGCGAGCCACCGGGGTTCGACGACCCGAACCCGGACCTCGAGATGATCGTCCAGACGATTCTCCTGCACGTACAACTCGAACAAGCTGCAGACGGCGGCACCAAGGCGCAGACAGTTGAGCATCCTGATCCGCCAGGTTTCGGGTCCCCTCAGCCTCATTGACATAAGCATCATCAAGGGCCGTGCTTACGGTCAGACGACCGTCACAGGGGCCCCAAAGACCCCAGGAATGCACAGAAGCGGGCCGTTTCCGGCCCGCTTCTGCAGTTTTCTACTAAACCGCCTCGGTGGAGGTGAGGGGACTCGAACCCCTGACCCCCTGCATGCCATGCAGGTGCGCTACCAGCTGCGCCACACCCCCGGGGTCATCGCTCCGCGGAGCGACGAGACGAAATATTAGCGAACGCGTCGCGGGAGGTGAAATCGGGGTCCGCGATCGCGGTCCGCCCTGCCGTGCGGCAGGGCGGACCGACGTACGACGGACGGGTCAGCAGCCCGTCGCGGGCTGGCGGAACCCGTCGAACGGGTTGAGGTCGCCCATGAAGGTGTAGCGGCCGCCGGAGCCGCTCTGGTTCGCCTCGGAGCCGGTGGCGGTGGCCGGGGAGCGCATGAACCACGGCAGCAGAGCCTCGTCCTCGGGGTGGTAGAAGCCGTCGGCGCTCTGGGTGCCGTTCGGGTTCGGTCCCTGGAAGTACGGGTTGGTCCCCATCGCGAACCCGATCCCGACGACCGGGTCACCGGTCTCGAGGACGCTCGTGCAGCCGTACTGCGGCGCGGTCGGTGTCAGCCACGGCTCGACGTAGTTGTTCACGAACGGGTCGTCGGCCCACTCCGCGATCTCGTGGGTGATCGCGTGGATGTCCTGGAGCGCCCAGAACGACCCACCGTCGGGACGGGCGTACACCCCCGGCTGGAGGTACGACGCCCACGCGAACGTCTGCACGGCGCCGTTGCCCTGGTTCTTCCCGAAGCCCTTCTTCAGACCCGCGGCGCCGGTCCCGTGGAACCCGATGACGCCCGTTGTGCTGAGGTCGTTGTTCGTGTACAGCAGCACGTCGTTCGTCAGGTACAGCGGCAGGTGCGTCGGGTCGGCGGCGGTCTCCAGGTTGTTGATCTGCCCGGCCCACCACGTGTAGTCGACGGCGGCGATCACGACCCCGCGGCCGCTCCGGAGCAACGTGCCCTGCTGCTGCGGGACGGTGATCGTGACGGGCGGCAGCAGGTTCGGGTGCAGGCGCAGGTGGTACGGGCTCGCCCCGGTCTTGTCGAACTGTGCGCGCATCGTCGCGTCCTGCAGCTGCAGCGGTACGCCGGCGTCCTCCTGCGAGAGCGCTCCCCCGGGTCCACGGACCTCCTGCGGGGTGCCCGGGAAGCTGCCCGCGGCCGTGGCGGCCGGCGTCGACCCGTAGTCGTTCTCCTGGAAGACGGGCGAGGCCAGGGTCGGGGTGACCACGTCGTTGCCGTCGAAGGTCTGGCCGGCGACCTTGACCACGACGGGCGTGACGTCGACCTGGACGGTGACGTCGCACGCGCTGCCCGAGCAACCACCGGGGTCGGCACCGACCATGTTGTAGGCGTAGGTGACGCCGTCGTGCGGGTCGAGCGTGTGGCCGTACCAGTGCGGCACGGTGCGGGTCGTCGGCAGCACCTTCGCACCGCCGTTCAGCACCGTGGTGCGTGCCGAGGACGCGTCCCCGGTGAAGGGCTGCGGGGCCGACGGCGAGGACGCCGCGGTGGCCGAGACGGCCGGGACGAAGGCCGCCACCACGACACCCGTGGCGCCGGCGATCCGGAGCTTGTTGATCGAAATCTTCATCTGTGATCCCCACTCGGGCAGCGCCCCGACCCCGTTGCCAGGGCGACATCCCAGATTCGCACGCCCGGAGGCGCGGCGCTAGAGAACCGCGATGTTGTACGCCGAGACGGCCCAGCCGCCCTCCTCGCGCTCGGCCAGCTCGACCCGGGCGCAGTTGGTGAGGTGGCCGAGGTCGGCCGCGGTCGCCGGCGGCCACCCGAGCCAGGCCACCAGCCCGGTGCGGATCGCGGCGCCGTGGGCGACAGCCACGCCGAGCTCGTCCGGGCCGAGCGCGTCGACGAGGTCGCCCAGGCAGGCGGTGAACCTCTTCGCGACGGCCTCCGGCGGCTCGGCGTCGGCGAGCTCGTCCCACTGTCCGGTGCGGAACAGCTCGAAGGCGGCGGGGTCCTCGGCCGCGAACTCGGCGTGGGTGGAGCCCTCCCAGCGCCCGAGCGAGTACTCGCGCAGCCGCTCGTCGGGGACCGGTGTCAGGCCGCAGGCCTCCCCCACCACCTCAGCGGTACGACGGGCGCGGGCGAGGTCCGAGGTCCACAGCAGGGCCGGCCGCAGGGCAGCCACGACCGGCGCGACCGCAGCCGCCTGCGCCAGTCCCACCGCGTCCAGCTGCGAGTCGATCTGCCCCTGGATGCGGTGCTCCGCGTTCCACGAGGTCTGCCCGTGCCGCAGCAGCACCAGCCGGCGCACGGCTCAGAGCCCGTCGGGCAGCGGGATGGTCGGGCAGTCGCGCCAGAGCCGCTCGAGCGCGTAGTACTGCCGCTCCTCCTCGTGCTGCACGTGCACCACGATGTCGCCGAAGTCGAGCAGCACCCACCGGCCGTCCCGCTCGCCCTCGCGGCGGATCGGCTTCGCGCCGGCCTCGCGGACCCGGTCCTCGATCTCCTCGACGATCGCCTTGACCTGGCGGTCGTTCGAGCCCGAGGCGAGCAGGAACGCGTCGGTGATGGCGAGCTGCTCGCTGACGTCGAAGGCGATCAGGTCGGTCGCGAGCTTGTCGGACGCGGCACGCGCCGCGACCTCGATCAGGCCGACGGCGAAGTCGGTGGCGGTCATGGAGTTCCTTGGGTCTTCGGGGGGTCCACGGGGGGCGAAGCCCCCTGTGTGTCCGGGTAGAGGCGGTGCTTGTCGATGTACTGGACGACGCCGTCCGGCACGAGGTACCAGATCGGCTGCCCGGCCGCCTGTCGCTCACGGCAGTCGGTGGACGAGATCGCCAGCGCCGGCACCTCGAGGATGGTCACCTTGTCGCCCGGAAGCGAATCGACGACCTCCGGAGCCAGGTCGGCCCCCGGCCGGGTGCAGCCCACGAAGTGGGCGAGGTCGAAGACCTCGTCCGCGTCGCGCCAGGTGGCGATGTTCGCCAACGCGTCCGCGCCGGTGATGAAGAACAGGTCGGCGTTCGGCCGCACCGCCTGCAGGTCGCGCAGCGTGTCGATCGTGTACGTCGGACCGGGCCGGTCGATGTCGACGCGCGACACCGTGAACCGCGGGTTCGCCGCGGTGGCGATCACCGTCATCAGGTAGCGGTGCTCGGCCGGGGAGACGCGCCGCTCGGCCTTCTGCCACGGCTGTCCGGTCGGGACGAAGATGACCTCGTCGAGGTCGTACCAGCCCTGGACCTCCGAGGCTGCGACGAGGTGGCCGTGGTGGATCGGGTCGAAGGTGCCGCCCATCACCCCGACCCGCTGCTGGCCCGTCACAGCGGAACCTCGACGAAGATCAGGGCTGGAGAGCGCACGAGCGCGTCACCCAAGTCTTGCCGCCAGACCAGGGCTGGACCTACGCGAGCCAACTGCGGGCCGGCAGCGTGGCGCCGCCGACGCCGAGGCCGAGCGCGGGCGTCGAGCGACGAAGGGAGCGAGGAACGAGCAACCGGAGGAGTGAGACGCCCAAGTGAGGCGAGGCGTCGAAAGCGGCGACACGCTCGGCCAGACTCACGTGTGGTCGCGTCCGCCACCGAAGGCCACCAGGGCTACCAGCATGAGCAGCAGGACCAGCAGGAAGCCACCACCGACGAGCCACGGGTCAATCTCGAGCGCGAGCATGGCGCTGATGCTATCCAATCAGCACGTGGATCACGTCGACGCCCATGAACAGCAGGGCGAAGCGGATGCTGCGGCCGACCACGACGGTCGGGATGAAGACCCACATCGGCATCTTGAGGAAGCCCGCGACGGCCGCCATCGCGAGCAGCGGCGGGATGCCCACGGAGGCCGCGACGAACATGATGGCGGCGGCGTACCAAGGGCGTCCCTGCATCCGCGTGGTCCAGCGCTCGTAGGCCTCGGCGATCTTCGGCTTCGACAGCTTGCGCTGCACCCAGGGCAGCTTGCTGCCGTGCAGGGCGAGCTCGTACCAGATGATCTTGCCGAAGGTCGCGCCGACGCCGGCCGCGATGCCGAGCGAGATCGCGGCGCCGGTGCTGTCACCGTACTTGGCCCCGGCCCCCAGGATGTACACCTCCATCGGGAGGAACGGGAGCAGCGCGGACGCCAGGCTGAAGACGCAGGTCGTCAGCCAGACCAGGATCATGCGGTGGCGATCCGGTCGCGGATCTCGGCCGGGAGGTGCTCGGGGATCGGGCGGTCCGGGACGGGCAGGCCCAGCTGCAGCAGCCAGCGCAGCGAGACGCACTTCACCACCAGCAGACCCACGGCGATGATCGTCCCCAGCCACCACCAGCCGCTGAACAGCAGGATCACCGCGAACGCGCCCGAGTTGGCGCCCTTGCCGATCCGCGACCAGTTCCACAGGTAGATCCGCTTGTCGACGACCCAGAAGTAGTTAGGGCTGCGGATCGGCCAGGCCAGGAACGCCGTCGACAGGAACATGTCGACGACCATGAACTCCAGCAGGTAGATCCCGATGGGGATCCCGATGAGCGTCATGTGGCCCTGGTCGAACAGCCAGCCCTTCGGCTGCAGCCACACCAGACCGCCGTACAGGACACCACAGGCCAGCCGGTCGCACATCATGTCGACGACCGCACCGATCCGGGTCTCGCAGTCGAACCAGCGCGCCCACTCGCCGTCCAGGCTGTCGCCGATCCAGTGCGACACCAGCCCGATCCACATCCAGGTCAGGGACTGCTCGTGCGCCGCCCACAGCGCGATCACCAGCGTGATGACGATCCGGACGAAGGTGATGATCGTGGCACCGGTGAAGAGACGCTCGCTCGCGGCGTCGGCCATGATCCGCTCGTGGGTCCCCGCCATGGCCCGCAACCTATCGTGCAGCGGTACGACGCCCGCACACTCCCCGTCACGTCAGCGCGACATCCACGCGCCGTTCACCGTCGGGCCACGTCGCCCACCTAGCGTCCGGGACGTGATCTGGCTGGCGATCGGCTTCGCGCTCGCGAGCGCCGGCACCACCGCACTCTCCACCGCGGTCCAGCACCACGCCGCCGGCGCCGGGCCGCTCACCGGCCTGTGGCGGCGCCCCCGGTGGCTGCTGGCCCTCGCCCTCGGACCGGTCGGGTTCACCTGGCACGTGCTGGCCCTGCGGTACGGCCCGATCAGCCTGGTCCAGCCGATCGTGGTCGTCGGGATCGTCGTGGCGCTGCCGCTGCGCGAGCTGATGGTCGGCAGCAGGCCGGAGTGGCGCGACGTGCGGACCGCGACGACGACGGTCGCGGCGCTCGCGCTCTTCCTGCTCGTCGCGGACCCCGGGTCGGCGCCGGCCGCCCCGGACCCGACGCAGCTCTTCCTGGCCGTCGGGACCTGCGCGCTGGCCGCCGGCGCGGTCGCCGTGCTGGCGCGGGCGGCGCGCCGACCCGCGACCCGCGCCGCCGCCCTCGGCGTGACCTCCGGGGTCCTCTTCGGGCTGATGGCCGTCCTCGTCGACGCGACCCAGCTGTGGCTGCGCACGCACCCGGCGGCGGCGCTCCCCCTCACCTGGCTCCCGTACGCCGTGGTCGCCTGCGGGGTCGGTGGGCTCGCGGTGAACCAGGTCGCCTACAGCGCGGGCCCGCTGTCCACGTCGATGCCGGTCCTCAACGTCACCAACTGCCTGCTGACCGTCGCCTTCGGCGTGACCGTGCTCCGCGAGACGGTCGACACCTCGCCGACGACCATCGCGATCGCCGTGCTGTGCCTGGTTGTGATCGCCCACGGCCTCTGGAGCTTGCGTCCAATAGTTGTTGTCGTACAATCATTTCCATGCGACGCACGAGCTCCGACCCGATCGCGGTCTGGATGGGCCTGATGGGCCTGGTCATGGACCACAAGCGACTGGCTCCGGCCCTGCTCCAGGAGGCGAGCGGCATGCCGTGGAGCCGCTACCGCGCCCTGCGCCGCGTCGAGGACCGGCCGCTGAGCCAGCGCGAGCTGGCCGAGGCGATGCACGTCGACGCCCCGGCGATGTCGGGCATCGTCAACGACCTCGTCCGTCGCGGGTACGCCGCGCGGGTCCCCCACCCCGACGACGCCCGCATGCGGCTCGTGACCATCACCGACGCCGGCCGCGACCTGATGGAGCGCCTGCGCCACCTCCCCGGCGTGGTGCCCGCCCCGGTCGCCACCCTGACCGCCGCCGAGCGACGCGAGCTGGCCCGGCTGGTCGACAAGATGCGAGAGGCGGCGGAGGCATGAGCGCCCCGACGGCGTACGACGGCGACCTGACCCACGGCCGGCGGATGGGCGTGCTGGCCATCTGCTGCCTCAGCCTCTTCATCGTCGGCATCGACGTGACCGGCGTGAACGTGGCGCTGCCGTCGATCGCGCGCGACCTCGCCGCCAGCGGCGACCAGCTGCAGTGGGTCATCGACGCGTACACCCTGGTCCTGGCCAGCCTGCTCATGCTCGGCGGGTCCACCGGCGACCGGCTCGGCCGGCGCCGCGTCTTCCAGGTGGGCCTGGTGCTGTTCGGCCTGGGCTCGCTGCTGTGCTCGGCCGCGCAGTCCCCCGACGTGCTCATCGCCGCCCGCACGCTCCAGGCCGTCGGCGGGTCGATGCTCAACCCGGTGGCGATGTCGATCATCACCAACACCTTCCACGAGCCGCGCGAGCGCGCCCAGGCGATCGGCATCTGGGGTGCGACGGTCGGCCTGAGCATGGCGCTGGGGCCGGTGCTCGGCGGCGGGCTCGTCGACGGCATCGGGTGGCGGGCGATCTTCTGGCTCAACATCCCCGTGGTCCTGGCCGCGCTCGTCCTGACCGCCCGGTGGGTTCCGGAGTCCCGTGCGGAGCGGGTACGCCGGCTCGACCCGGTCGCGCAGGTGCTGGTGGTCGTCGTGCTGGCCACCCTGACCTTCGCGATCATCGAGGGCCGCGGGCTGGGCTGGGCCTCCCCGACCGTCCTGGGGTGCTTCGCCGCGGCGGCGGTGGCGACTGTCGTCCTGGTGGGCTACGAGCTGCAGCGTGCCGAACCGCTGCTGGACCCGCGCTTCTTCGCGAGCATCCCGTTCAGCGGAGCGGTGCTCTGCGCCGTCCTCGGCTTCTGCGCGATGGGCGGGTTCCTCTTCCTCAACACCCTCTACCTGCAGGAGGTGCGCGGCCTCTCGCCGATCGCCGCCGGCCTGATGACGCTGCCCATGGCCGGCGCGACCGCCGTGATGTCCCCGTTGTCGGGCCGGATCGTCGGTGCCGTCGGCCCGCGCATCCCGCTCGTCCTCGCTGCGACCGGCATCACGGTGAGCGCGGTCCTGCTGCTGCGCCTCGAGCCGGGCACCTCGATGGTCTACCTCGGCTTCGCCTACCTCGCCTTCGGGATCGGCTTCGGCATGCTCAACGCCCCGATCACCAACTCCGCGGTCTCCGGGATGCCGCGGGCCCAGGCCGGCGTCGCCGCGGCCATCGCGTCGACGAGCCGCCAGGTCGGCATCTCGCTGGGCGTGGCGCTGCTGCCGACGATCGCCTTCGGCCACCTCGAGGGCTCGGTGCCGACCGGCCTGGCCGACGCGACCCACGCGGCCTGGTGGCTGATGCTCGGCTGCGGCCTCGCCCTGCTGGTGCTGGCGTTCGTCACGACCAGCGCGCTGGCGCACCGCACCCGGGACCGGGCCGCGGCCGCCCTGGGAGCCGCGTGAAGGAGGTCCGTCAGCGGATGTGACCGTCCCCGATGACGACGTACTTCGTGGACGTCATCTCGGGGAGGCCCATCGGCCCGCGGGCGTGCAGCTTCTGGGTGCTGATCCCGATCTCGGCGCCGAAGCCGAACTCGCCACCGTCGGTGAAGCGGGTCGACGCGTTGACGAGCACCGCGGCCGAGTCGACCTCCGCGACGAAGCGCCGGGCCGCGCCCTGGTCCTCGGTGACGATCGCCTCGGTGTGCGCGCTGGACCAGGTCTGGATGTGCTCGATCGCCTCGTCGATCGAGGTCACGACGCGGGCGGCGATGTCCAGGGAGAGGTACTCCGTGCCCCAGTCGTCGTCGGTGGCGGGCTCCGCGCCGAGCTCCTGGAAGGACGCGTCCCCGTGGACGACGACGCCCGCGGTCTGGAAGGCCGCGGTGACGCGGGGCAGAAAATCCCCCGCCACGTCCCGGTGCACCAGGAGCGACTCGGCCGCGTTGCACACCGACGTGCGGTGGGTCTTGGCGTTGATGACGATGGCGAGGGCCTTGTCGAGGTCGGCGGCCGCGTCGACGTACACGTGGCAGTTGCCGACCCCGGTCTCGATGACGGGCACCGTCGACTCCTCGACGACGGACTGGATCAGACCGGCGCCCCCGCGCGGGATCAGCACGTCGACGTACCCCCGCGCGCGCATCAGGGCCTTGACGCTGTCGTGGCTGTCACCGGGGACGAGCTGGACGACGTCGGCGGGCAGGTCGGCGGCGACGATCGCGTCGCGCATGACCGCGACGAGGGCGGCGTTGCTGGACCGGGCCGACGAGGACCCGCGCAGCAGCACGGCGTTGCCGGACTTCAGGCAGATGCCCGCGGCATCGGCCGTCACGTTGGGGCGCGCCTCGTAGATCATCCCGACGACGCCGAACGGGACCCGCACCTGGCGCATCTCGAGCCCGTTCGCGAGCACGCCACCACGGACGACCTCGCCGACCGGGTCGGCGAGGCCCGCGACGTCGCGCAGGCCCTGGGCCATCCCGTCGAGCCGGTCGGGGGTGAGCCGGAGCCGGTCGATGATGTTCGCGGGCGTACCGGCCGCCTCGGCACGCGCGATGTCCCCGGCGTTGGCGGCGAGGACCTCCTCGGCGCGGGCCTGCAGCGCGTCGGCCATCGCGTGCAGCGCACGGTCCTTCTGGGCGCGGGTGGCCAGCGCCAGCGTGCGGGAGGCGGTGCGGGCGGCCCGGGCCACGTCGATCACGTCATCGGCGATACTCACGCGCTCAGATTAGTCGTCGGCGACACGCAACCGGTCGGCGTGCTCGCGCGTCCCAGTCGGCAGACGGCCGCTCGGGCCGGCACCCCATCCATCGCTCCACCGGGAGGATCCGCATGTCCCTCAGGTTCCGCATCGCCGCCGGCGCCCTCGCCCTCGCCACACCGATCCTGTCGGCAGGGTTGGCGAGCCAGCCGGCCAGCGCCGACACCCCGCCTCCCCCGGCGCTCAAGCTCTCCGCGCCCGCGAAGCAGACGATCTACACCTACGGCAACAGCGTGTACGGCGGCTTCGGGGTGCGCCTGGTCAACTCCGGCGGCCCGTTCGAGCTGCGGGTCACGCGCCCCGACTACGACACCCCGCTGCAGGCCTTCGAGCGGATCGGCGGCACCGACGTACCGCTGTCGACGGACCTGCCGGTCACGTTCAACGCACTGGGCTCGTTCCTGTTCATGAAGTTCACGCCGCTCGGGACGACCCGCAACAAGGCGTTCTTCCACCGGTTCGACTCCTGCATCGGCCAGCAGGCCGACCGGGTCGACCCGGCGGCGCCGGGCGAGTCCGACTACCCGACCCAGTGCTACTACAGCCCGTACGCGCTCGGCGCGCTGATGGGCATCCAGCAGGGCTACGCCGCGTCGGTGACCGACCAGTTCGGCGGGCTCAACGTCCGGGTGCCCACGGGACGCTGGCAGGTCGCCATCAAGGTCAACCCGCTGTGGGCCAGGGCGCTCCAGATCCCGCTGGCGAACCGCAGCGTGACCTCGACGGTCGTGGTGAAGCGCGAGAGCGGCTGCATCGTCGACCGCACCGCCGCCCGCGGCTGCCGCACGGCTCCGCGCACCGCTCCCCGGTCGACGCCGCGCCTGGCCCAGCCCTCCGGCGTACGTCCCAGCGCGCAGCGCGCCATCACCGCGGCCGAGCTGCCGCCCGGCACGCCGCTGCCCGACCTGCGCGCCCTGCCCGCCACCGGCTTCCAGATCTCGCCGAACGGCAACTTCCTGCAGTTCTCCGCGACCGTGTGGAACGGCGGCACCTCGCCGATGGTGGTCGACGGCTTCCGCACCGGCGACCTGACCATGGACGGGTACCAGTACTTCTACGGCCCCGACGGCAAGCAGCTGCCCGACTACGTCAAGGTCGGCACCTTCGAGTGGGACGCCCGCCCCACGCACCTGCACTGGCACTTCAAGTCATTCGCGGCGTACTCGATGCTCCCGCTCGGCGTGACGCCGCAGCCGTCCGGGCACGCGCACGACGTGGGCGGCGTGGACTCCCGCAAGGAGGCCTTCTGCCTGGCCAACACCGACGCCGTGGACCTGGCCGGCCCGGGTGCCGACATGAACCCGAGCAACACCGACCTGGCGACCGCCTGCGGCGACTACACCTCGCTGTCGACGCGGGAGGTCCTGGCGGCGGGCTGGGGCGACACCTACGCCCAGTTCCGCGCCGGACAGTCCTTCGACCTGCGCAACCTGCCGAACGGTTGCTACAACGTCTGGGTCGAGGGCAACCCGGTCGTCAACGCCGCGACCGGCGCGCGGACGCTGATCGAGTCCGACACCACCAACAACCAGGCCAAGCGCCGGATCTGCATCGGCGGCACGACCGGGCACCGCACGATCCGGGGCATCCAGAAGATCGGCCTGGTCGACGACCCGGGCTACGCCTACGCCGGCGACTGACGGAGAGCGGCTGACCGAGGACGGCTGACGGAGGGCGGCCGACGACAGCAGGCTCAGGAGGTGGTCGCCCCGGCGGCCACCTCCTCGGCCTCCTCCTCGGACGCGGCCGCAGGAGCAGATCCCCACATCCGTCGACCGTTCGGCTCCTGCAGGAACACCAGCGAGACTGCCCCGACGACACCGGCTCCGATCAGGTAGTACGCCGGCCAGCTCAGGTCCCCGGTCGCGCTGACCAACGCGCCGACGACGACCGACACGGTGCCGCAGAACAGCGAGATCGCGACGTTGAACGCGACCGACAGGCCGGCGCCGCGCACCTCGGTGGGGAACAGAGAGGGAAGCGTAGAGGGGCCGGTGGCGCTGAAGCAGATCAGCGCGAAGCCCATCAGCGCCAGGCCGGCGAAGACCGCGACCGTGCTGTGCGCGCGGACGAGCAGGATCATCGGCAGCGCGAGCACGATCAGCATGACGGTGCCGGTCCACATCAGCGGCTTGCGCCCGATCCGGTCCGAGAGCATGCCGAGCAGCGGGATGAGGAGCAGCGCGATGGCCATGACCGCGATCTGCAGCCACTGCGAGGTGCTCGAGGAGATGCCACCGCCGCCCGACATGTCCGGCACGGTCTCGGTGACGTACGTCGGCATGTACGACGTGAGCATGTAGTTGGTCACGTTCCAGACGATCACCAGGCCCATGCACACCAGCAGGTACGGCCAGAGCCGGGCGAGGACCCGCGCCTCGCTGCTGGCCCGGTGGGCCCGCTCGCGCTGTTCGGAGTCGCGCTCCATCTGCTGGAACGCGGGGGTGTCGGCCAGTCGGGTCCGCAGGTAGACACCGACGATGCCGAGCGGCAGCGCCACGAGGAACGGCAGCCGCCAGCCCCACGCGTGCAGCTGGGCGCTGGTGAGCTGGGCGTCGACGACGGTGACCACGAGGGCGCCGAGGAGGTAGCCGGTGAAGGTGCCGAACTCCAGCCAGCTTCCGAGGAACCCTCGGCGCCGGTCGGGCGCGTACTCGGCGATGAACGTCATGGCGTTGCCGTACTCACCGCCGGTGGAGAAGCCCTGGACGAGCCGCGCGACGAGCAGCAGTGCGGGCGCCCAGAGCCCGATCGTCTGCTTGTCGGGGATGCACCCGATCGCGAAGGTGCCGAGGGCCATCAGGACCATCGTCGTCGCGAGCACCGTGTTGCGGCCGATCCGGTCGGCGAGGGGGCCGAAGAACAGGCCGCCGAACGGGCGCACCAGGAAGGCCACGGCGAAGAGCCCGAACGTCGCGATGGTGCCGGCGGTGTTGCTCAGCCCGTGGAAGAACACGTCCTTGATCGTCGGCTCGAAGTAGGCGTAGACGCCGAAGTCGTACCACTCGGTGATGTTGCCGATCGCGGCCGCGCCGATCGCGCGGCGGACGACGGCGGGGTCGGAGACGATGATCTCGTCGGCGGACCAGTTCCTCTTGCGCTCACGCGGAGCCAGGACACTCACGGGTGCAGGCACACTCCTTCTCGGATCGATGTGACAGACACCGGTTCCCGGTCCACCTCGCCGTATGCCCGTCAAAAGCACGACCGGGGGGCACCGTCGCGACGGTGCCCCCCGGTCGTCGGGGAGCTGGGTCCTCAGCCCTTGCGAGCGTTGATGCCCTCGGTGACCTTCGGGAGCACCGTGTGCAGGTCGCCGACGACGCCGAAGTCCACGAGCTCGAAGATCGGGGCCTCCTCGTCCTTGTTGACGGCCACGATGGTCTTCGAGGTCTGCATGCCGGCGCGGTGCTGGATCGCGCCGGAGATGCCGTTGGCGACGTACAGCTGAGGCGAGACCGTCTTGCCGGTCTGGCCGACCTGGAAGGTGTGAGGCTTCCAGCCGGAGTCGACCGCGGCACGCGAGGCACCCACGGCCGCACCGAGGGCGTCGGCGAGGGCCTCGACCGCGGTGAAGTCACCGCCGGTGCCACGACCACCGGAGACCACGATCGCGGCCTCGGTGAGCTCGGGGCGGCCCGTGGCCTGACGCGGCTGCGAGGCCACGATCTGCGCGGTCTTGGCGGCGTCCGAGATCGTCACGGAGACGTTCTCGACGGTGCCGGCGCCGGCACCCTCCTCCGGAGCGGCGGAGTTCGGCTTGACCGTGATGATCGGCGTGCCCTTGGTGACCTTCGCCTTGACCGTGTAGTTGCCGGCGAAGACCGACTGCGTGGTCGTGCCGTCGGCCTCGACGTCGATCGCGTCGGTGATCAGGCCCGAGCCGAGCTTGATCGCCAGACGACCCGCGATCTCCTTGCCCTCGGCCGAGGACGGGATCAGGACCGCGGCCGGCGACGCGGTGCCGGCGATCTGGGCGAGGACCTCGGCCTTGGGGGCCACCAGGTAGCCCTTGACCTCGGTGTCGTCGACGACGTACACCTTCTCGGCGCCGTAGCCCTTGACGGCCTCCGCGACAGCAGCGGCCTTGTCGGCACCACCGATGAAGACGGCCGAGGGCTCACCGAGCCGCTTGGCGATGGCGAGGAGCTCGTACGTCGGCTTCTTGACCGTACCGTCGACGTGGTCGACGAGAACCAGGACTTCAGACATGTTCAGCCTCCTCAGATGAACTTCTTCGAGGCGAGGAACTCGACCAGCGCCGTGGCGCCCGACCCGTCCTCGTCCTTGACGATCTCGCCGGCGGTGCGCGGCGGGCGGGCGGCGGTCTCGGTGACCTCGCTCCACGCCACGGACAGGCCGACCTCGCCCGCGTCGACACCCAGGTCGGCGAGCGAGTAGGTCTCCAGCGGCTTCTTCTTGGCCGCCATGATGCCCTTGAAGGACGGGTAGCGGGCCTCGCCGGACTGGTCGGTCACCGAGAGGACCAGCGGCATGGTGCCGCCGATGACCTCGGTCGCGGCGTCGCCGTCGCGCTTGATGCGGACCTGGTTGCCCTGCGACTCCACGACCGCGGCCTGGGAGACCTGCGGGAGGCCCAGGCGCTCGGCCAGCATGGCCGGCATGACGCTCATCATCGAGTCGGTGCCCGCGAGACCGGTCACGACCAGGTCCGGGACGCCGATCTTCTCGATGGCCTTGGCCAGGACGAGCGAGGTGGCGATCGCGTCGGAACCGGCGATCGCGTCGTCGACGACGTGGACGGCCGAGTCGGCACCCATCTGCAGCGCCTTGCGCACGGCAGCCTCGGCCGCCTCGGGGCCGACGGTCAGCGCGATGACGTTGACCTCCTCGTCGGCACGCTTCTCCTTGAGCTGCAGGGCCTGCTCCACGGCGTACTCGTCGAGCTCGGAGAGGAGCCCGTCGACGCCCACGCGGTCAACGGTGTTGTCCGACTCGAACCGCCGGTCGGCGGTCGCGTCGGGAACGTACTTAACGCACACGACAATGTTCATGGTTGTGGCCGCAAGGGCCCCTTCCTACTCGTAGGACAGCGTTGGGCAGGTTACCGCCCGGTCACCAGCACCGGCGAACCCGTCCACGTGGCCTTCGCCACGCCGGATCGGGCCGTCGGACCGCATCACCGGCGGATCAGGCGCTCCAGTGCCCGACCCACGACGAGGTACACCACCGCCGCGATGCCGTAGTTGGCGAGCACGGTCTTGGTCTCGGCATTGGCACCGGTCCCCCGCCAGATCGGGTTGCGCAGGTCGAACCACCCCAGGTCGCAGTGGTCGGCCACCTCGCGCAGCAGCTTGATCAGCGAGTTGCCCGGGTTGGCGTCGAGCGCGTAGCTGAACGCGGCGCCGGCGAGGCACAGCGCGATCACCACGCAGATCGTCCAGACCACCGACGCCACGCGGCCACGGATCTGGGCCGAGGTCAGGGCACGGCTGCGCTTCCGGGCCGGCTCCGCGTCGGCCGCGGCCTCCGGGGTCTGGGGGTCCCCGGTGTCCTGCTCATCGCTCACCGCACGCCCTCCCGCGTCGCTCGGTCCCGCGTCACTTGCCTGTGAAGGTGGCCTTGCCCGGCCCGTTCTCGACGAAGGACCTCATGCCGATGCGCGCGTCCTCGGTGGCGAAGATCGAGGAGAAGTGCCGGCGCTCGATGAACAGCCCTGTCTCCAGGTCGTTCTCGAGACCCTGGTCAACCGACTCCTTGATCGCCCGCAGCGCGTACGGCGCCGCCGTGGCGAACTGCTGCGCCCACGCGACCGCGGCGTCGTACACCTCGGCGGCCGGGAGCACCTTGTCGACCAGGCCGATCGCCAACGCCTCGTCGGCCTTCACGAACCGTCCGCTGAACATGATCTCCTTCGCCTTGGCAGGGCCGACCAGTCGCGGCAGACGCTGGGTACCCCCGGCGCCGGGGATGATGCCCAGAAGCACCTCGGGCTGGCCCAGGACGGCGTCCTCGGCGGCGTACCGGACGTCGGCGGCCATGGCCAGCTCGCACCCACCGCCGAGCGCGTAGCCGTTGATGGCGGCGACGACGGGCTTGGGGATCCGTGCGATCGCGGTGACCGCGCCCTGCAGGGCGTCGACCCGGTCCACCATCGCGGTGTAGGAGATCTCCTCCATCTCCTTGACGTCGTTGCCGGCGGCGAAGACGCGCTCGCCACCCCAGACGACCACCGCCCGGACGTCGTCGCGCGCGGAGGCCTCGGCGGCGACCGCGGTCAGCTCGTCCTGCACCTGCAGGCTGATCGCGTTCATCTTCGGACGGTCCAGTCGGATCGTCCCCACACCGTCGGCCACGTCCAGCCGGACGAACTCGGTCATCGGGTCCCTTCCCTCGAGGATGCCTGTCAGCGGCATTCTGCCGTGACGGCCACCACTGTGCAGCCCGACCCGCGAAACGACGGGTCGTCTAACGTGGCGGCGTGACCCCCGGACTGTGGCGATCTCTCGGTGAGCAGGCTCCGACGTGGCCGGGCCGCAACTGGCCCCTCGGCGCGACCTGGACGGTCGCGTCGACCAACTTCGCGGTCTACGCACCCCGCGCGACGGAGGTGTGGCTGTGCCTGTACGACGACGGGCCTGGCGAGGCCGAGCGGCGGTTCCCGCTGACCGAGCAGTCCCTCGGCATCTGGCACGGCGCCCTGCCCGGGATCGCTCCGGGCACCCGCTACGGCTACCGCGTCGACGGCCCGCACGACCCCGAGCAGGGGCTGCGGTTCGACCCGGAGGTCGTGCTGCTCGACCCCTACGGCCTGGCCGCGGGCGGCGATCCGCTGCGCAGCGTGGTCGTCGACCCGGCGTACGACTGGGGTGACGACGTCCCCATGTCGCTGCGCTGGCGCGACACCGTCATCTACGAGCTGCACGTCAAGGGGTTCACCCAGCTGCACGACCGGATCCCGCCCGAGCTGCGCGGCACGTACGCCGGGCTCGGCCACTCCGTCGTCACCGACTACCTGCGCGACCTCGGGGTCACCGCGGTCGAGCTGCTGCCCGTGCAGCAGTTCGTCCCGGAGCCGGCGCTGGTCGAGCGCGGGCTGACGAACTACTGGGGCTACAACACGATCGGGTTCTTCGCCCCGCACGCCGCCTACTCGGCCTCCGGGGACCGGGGCCAGCAGGTCCTGGAGTTCAAGCAGATGGTGCGGTCCTTCCACGCCGCCGGCATCGAGGTGATCCTCGACGTGGTCTACAACCACACGGCCGAGGCCGGGCCGGACGGACCGACGCTGAGCTTCCGCGGCCTCGACGACCGCGGCTTCTACCGACGGGTGCCGACCGCCGACGGCGAGTACGACGACACCTACTGGGACGTCACCGGCTGCGGCAACACGGTCGACTCCGAGGACCCCCTCGCGCTGCGGCTGATCCTCGACTCGCTGCGCTACTGGGTCACCGAGATGCACGTCGACGGCTTCCGCTTCGACCTGATGTCGGCCCTCACCCGCACCGCCGGCGAGGACGCGATCCGGATCGACATGGCCTGCAAGCTGCTCACCGCGATCGGCCAGGACCCGGTGCTGCGGCACGTGAAGCTGATCGCCGAGCCCTGGGACACCTCGATGGACGGCTACCTGGTCGGCGACATGCCGCCGCCGTGGGTGGAGTGGAACGACAAGTTCCGTGACACGGTGCGGGACTTCTGGCGCACCCAGACCTCGGGCATGCACGACGTCGCCACGCGACTGGCCGGCTCCTCGGACCTGTACGCCGACGACGGGCGCTCGGCGTACAACTCGGTCAACTTCGTGACCGCCCACGACGGGTTCACCGTGCGCGACCTCGTCTCCTACGAGCACAAGCACAACGAGGCCAACGGCGAGGACAACCGCGACGGCACCGACAACAACCGGTCGCAGAACTTCGGCGTCGAGGGCGAGACCGACGACCCCGCGATCGTCGCGGCCCGGCGCCGCCAGGCCGCCAACCTGATGGCGACGCTGTGCCTGTCCAACGGCGTGCCGATGCTGACCGCGGGCGACGAGCGCGGGCGCACGCAGGGAGGCAACAACAACGCGTACTGCCAGGACGACGAGCTCTCCTGGGTGGACTGGCGGCCCGACGACGCGTGGCTCGACGTCTACGAGATCACCAAGACCGCGCTGCGGCTGCGCCGCGAGCACCCGGCGCTGCGCCAGCGACACTGGTTCGAGGGGCGGCCGACCATCGTCGGTGGCGCGAAGGACCTCGCCTGGCTGCACCCGACCGGTCGCGAGATGACCGACGACGACTGGCACGACGAGGGCCTGCAGACGATCGGCATGTTCGTCTCCGGCAAGCCGCTGCGCGATCCCGGGCCGCGGGGCGAGCAGCAGCTCGACAGCTCGTTCCTGGTCTGGTTCCACGCGGGCGCCGGGGACGTGGAGCTGTTCCTGCCGGACAACGACTGGGTGCACAGCGGGTCGGTCGTGCTGTCGACCGACCCGGACCTGGCGGTCGGTACGCCGGTCCGGTCCGGTGAGTCGCTCACCATCGGGCCCCGCAGCGTCGTGGTCCTGCAGGAGGACGACTGAGCCGGGGCCGGCCTCAGGCCGTCGCGACCACCCCGAGCTCGGCGGGCGACACCAGCAACGGGTGCTTCGGCACCACCCGCACGGTGTAGCCGAACGGTCCGGAGCGGTCGAGGACGACCTCGCCGTCGAAGCGGAACCGGTTGCCGTCGTAGGACTCGGTGAGCGTGAGCGGGGTCGACGCGGTGTCGACCAGGGCGTCCTCGGCGTCGACCCGGCCGTGCACCAGCTCGACGCAGACGTCGTCGGGCGCGAGCTCGCCGAGCGCCACGTAGGCGCGCAGGGTGAGCCCGGCACCGACCGCGGGTGCGTCGCTCACGCCGTGCGACTCGACGTGCTCGACGGCCACGCCCGGCCACGCCCCGCGCACGCGGGCCTTCCAGGCGGCGAGGTCACGCGCGGCGGCGTACCCGTCGGCGACGAGCGCCGCGCCGTTGGCGGCGGCCGGCGCGTAGAGGCGGTCGACGTACTCCATCACCATCCGGTCGGCGAGCACCTTCGGGCCGAGCTCGCCCCAGGTGTGGCGCAGCATCTCGACCCAGCGCCCCGGGACCCCGTCGCTGTCGCGGTCGTAGAAGCGCGGCGCGACCTCGTTCTCGATCAGGTCGTAGAGCGCCGCCGCCTCGAGGTCGTCGCGGTGGTCGGGGTCGTCGACACCGGTCGCGGACGGGATCGACCAGCCGAACTCCACGTCGTACCACTCGTCCCACCAGCCGTCCCGGATGGAGAGGTTGAGCCCGCCGTTGAGGGCGGCCTTCATGCCCGACGTGCCGCACGCCTCGTAGGGCCGCAGCGGGTTGTTCAGCCAGACGTCGCAGCCCGGGTAGAGCGGCTGCGCCAGCGCGATGTCGTAGTTCGGGAGGAACACGATCCGGTGGCGCACCTCGGGGTCGTCGGCGAAGCGCACCAGCTCCTGGATCAGCCGCTTGCCGCCCTCGTCGGCCGGGTGCGCCTTGCCCGCGATGACCAGCTGGACCGGGCGGTCGGGGTCCAGGAGCAGGGCCTTGAGCCGGTCGGGGTCGCGCAGCATCAGCGTGAGCCTCTTGTACGACGGCACCCGTCGCGCGAAGCCGATCGTCAGCACGTCGGGATCCAGCGCGGTGTCGATCCAGGCGAGCTCCCCCGGGGTCGCGCCGCGCTTCTGCCACGACTTGCGCAGCCGGCGTCGCGCGTCGGCCACGAGCGTCTGGCGCATCCGCCACTTCGTCTGCCAGATCTCGACCGCGGAGGCGTCGCCGGGCTTCGGCCCGAGCGCCTGCAGCTCGGGCGCCACCCAGGTCGGCGCGTGCACGCCGTTGGTGATCGAGGTGATCGGCTCCTCGTCCTCGTCGAAGGCAGGCCACAGGCCGTGGAACATCTCGCGGCTCACCTCGCCGTGCAGCTCGGAGACGGCGTTGGCGCGCTGCGCGAGCCGGAAGCCCATCACCGCCATGTTGAACACGCCCGGGTCGCCGCCGGGGTAGTCCTCGGCGCCGAGCGCGAGCACCGCCTCCGTCGGTACGCCGGGCGTGACCCCGCCGGCCTCGTCGAAGTACTGCTCGATGAGGGTGCGCGGGAAGCGGTCGATGCCGGCCGGGACCGGGGTGTGCGTGGTGAACACCGTCGACCCGCGGCCGACCTCGAGCGCGGTGGCCAGGTCGAGCCGCGGGCCGGCGTCGTCCGCCGTCAGCTCGCGGATCCGCTCGACGCCGAGGAAGCCTGCGTGGCCCTCGTTGGTGTGGAACACCTCCGGCGCCGGGGTTCCGGTGATCCGAGACCAGGCCCGCAGCGCGCGCACACCGCCGACGCCGAGCAGGATCTCCTGGCGCAGCCGGTGCTCGCCGGTGCCGCCGTACAACCGGTCGGTGACGTCGCGCAGCTCGCCCTGGTTCTCCTCGACCAGGGTGTCGAGGAGCAGCAGCGGCACCCGGCCGACGTACGCCACCCAGACCTGGGCGAAGAGGTCCGCGCCGCCGGGCATCCGGATGCCGATCCGCACCCGGTCGCCGTCCGCCTCGCGCAGTGGCGAGATCGGCAGCTCGTCCGGATCGAGCACCGGGTAGCTCTCCAGCTGCCAGCCCTCGCGCGACAGCGACTGCTTGAAGTAGCCGTGCCGGTAGAGCAGGCCCACACCGACGATCGGGACACCCAGGTCGCTGGCGGCCTTGAGGTGGTCGCCCGCCAGGATCCCGAGACCGCCGGAGTACTGCGGCAGCGCCGCGGTGATGCCGAACTCCGGGGAGAAGTAGGCCACCGTGTGGTCGAAGGCCGACGGCCCGGAGAGGTACGCCGCCAGGTCGCCCCGCGCCTGGGCCACCCGGCCCACGAACTCCTCGTCGGCGGCCAGCTCCGCCCAGCGCGCGGGCTCGATCTCGCCGATCAGCCGCGTCGGGTCCTGCCCGACCCGCTCCCAGGCGTCCGGGTCGATCTCCGCGAACAGCTCCTGGGTGGGCGGGTGCCACGACCAGCGCAGGTTGAGCGCGAGCTCGCCGAGGGCGGCGAGGGGCTCGGGCAGGACGGGCCGGACGGTGAAGCGTCGGATCGCGCGCATGCCTCGAACGTAGCCAGCCTCTGTTGCCCGAGCCAACGTCTCCACGTGACGGGGGCATGTCGCGGGGCGCTGAAACTTTTGCCGTAACCAGTGACGCGGTGTCGCGTTATCCGATCAGCAGCGGGCGAGACGGATCATGGGGGCCGGCTCGCCCGCCGCGCTTTCACGCCGCCGCGACCGGCCGAGCGGAGCGAGGCCGGGCGCGGATCTCGGCGGGAGGTCGAGTAGCCGCGCGGCCGCGAGCCTGCGAGCGGTCGCGACCGGCGTATCGAGACCACACGCCGCCGCGCCTAGGCTGACGCCGTGCCGCTCGTCCCCGTTCCCACGCACCAGGCCGCCGTCGCGGCACTCCTCGACCACGCTCCCCGGACCGAGCAGGTCCCCGTGCCCGAGTCCCTCGGCCGGGTCCTCGCGGAGGCGGTGACCGCCCCGGAGTCGCTCCCGTCGTTCGCCAACTCCGGGATGGACGGGTACGCCGTGCGGGCCGTCGACGTCGCCGGCGCGTCCGAGCACTCCCCCGTTCTCCTGCCCGTCACGGGCGACATCCCCGCCGGCGCGCCGGTCGGGACGCTCGACCCCGGCACCACGCAGCGCATCATGACCGGAGCGCCGATCCCGCACGGCGCCGACGCGGTCGTCGAGGTCGAGGCGACCGACGGCGGCACGGTGCACGTGCAGGTCCGCGCCGCGCGCGAGCCGGGCAGCTTCGTGCGCGAGGCCGGGAGCGACGTACGGGTCGGGGCGGAGGTGCTGGCGCCCGGTGCGCTGATCGGTGCCGCCCAGCTCGGCGCGCTCGTGGCGTTGGGTGTGACCACCGTGACGTGCGTACGCCGCCCGCGGGTGCTCGTCCTCTCCACCGGCTCCGAGCTCACCGACGACCCGGAGCCGGGGGCCGGTCAGATCCGCGACTCCAACGGTCCGATGCTCGCCGCCGCCGTCACCGAGGCGGGCGCCACGGCCGTCCGCACGCTCACGTCCGCCGACGACGTACCCACCTTCCTGGCCGTCCTCGACGAGGCGCTGGCCGACGGCGCGATCGACCTGGTCCTCACCTCGGGCGGGGTCAGCGCCGGCGCCTACGAGGTCGTCAAGGACGCCTTCGGGTCGCGCGGCGTGACGTTCACCAAGGTGGCCATGCAGCCCGGCATGCCCCAGGGCCTCGGCACGTACGCCGATGTGCCGGTGGTCTGCCTGCCCGGCAACCCGGTCAGCTCGCTGGTGTCCTTCGAGGTCTTCGTCCGCCCGGCGCTGCGCCGGCTGGCGGGCCTGCGCCCGGGCCGACCGGTCGTCACCGCGACCGTCGGCGAGGCGCTCACCTCGCCCGCGGGCAAGCGTCAGCTGCGCCGCGGACGGCTCGACCGGGACGCGGGCACGGTCCGTGCCTGGGGACCCGCCGGCAGCGGCTTCCTCGGGTGGTACGCCGGCGCCGACTGCCTCATCGACATCCCGGACGACACCACCGACCTGGCCGTCGGGGCGAGCGTCGAGGTGTGGGACCTGACCCTGGGCTGACACCGCCACAGACGACCGCGACACGCGGAAGGCCTTGTCCCGACGGACCGGGCCCGCTTGGCTGGGTGCATGGTCGGACGCATCCCCGTGACCGATGTGACGCCCGTTCTCGGTGAGGGGCGGCCGGTGAAGGCCGCCGTCGGCGAGCCGTTCCCCGTCGCCGCCACGATCTTCCGCGAGGGCCACGACCGGCTCGGCGCGGAGGTCGTGCTGGTCGACCCCGGGGGCACCCGTCGACCGCCGGTGCGGATGGAGCAGCTGCCCGCCGTCGACCGGCACACGGTCGACCGTTACCAGGCGTGGGTGACGCCGGACGCGCCCGGCGACTGGGAGTTCGAGATCCAGGCGTGGTCCGACCCGGTGGCGACCTGGCACCACGCCGCCGAGGTGAAGATCCGGGCCGGCATCGACGTGGAGCTGATGTTCGCCGAGGGCGACGCGCTCCTGCGGCGGGTGGCCGCGGGTCTCGATACGCCGCTCGCTGGCGCTCGCGGCTACTCGACCAACGACAGGGCGGCGATCACGGCGGCGATCGCGGCCTGCGAGGACACCGGGCGACCTGCCCTGGCCCGGCTCGCGGTGCTCACCTCCCCCGAGGTGGTCGCCGCGCTGCGCGCCCACCCGCTGCGCGAGCTGGTCACGGTGGCCGGCCCGTTACCGGCGTACGCCGATCGCGAGCGTGCCCTGTTCTCCTCCTGGTACGAGTTCTTCCCGCGCTCCGAGGGCGGATTCGCGGGGGCGACCAAGCGGTTGGACGCCATCGCGGCGATGGGCTTCGACGTGGTCTACCTGCCGCCGATCCACCCGATCGGCGAGGTCAACCGCAAGGGGCCGAACAACACCGTCCTCCCCGACGGCGAGCCGACACCGGCGGACTGGACCGGGTCGCCGTGGGCCATCGGCAGCAGGTACGGCGGCCACGACGCCGTCGCGCCCGAGCTCGGCACGATCGACGACTTCGACGCGTTCGTGGAGCACGCCACCGACCTCGGCCTCGAGGTGGCGCTGGACCTCGCGCTGCAGTGCGCCCCGGACCACCCCTGGGTCACGAGCAACCCGGAGTGGTTCACGACCCGGATCGACGGCTCGATCGCGTACGCGGAGAACCCGCCGAAGAAGTACCAGGACATCTACCCGCTCAACTTCGACAACGACCCCGAGGGCATCCGGGCCGAGATCCTGCGCGTGGTCCGCTACTGGATGGACCACGGCGTGCGCATCTTCCGCGTCGACAACCCGCACACCAAGCCGGTCGACTTCTGGGAGTGGCTGCTCGGCGAGATCCGCGCGACCGACCCCGACGTGCTGTTCCTCGCCGAGGCGTTCACGAAGCCGCCGATGCTGCAGACCCTCGGCTCGATCGGCTTCCACCAGTCGTACACGTACTTCACCTGGCGGGTCGACAAGGAGGAGGTCGAGGACTACCTGCGCGAGGTCAGCACGGAGTCGGCGCACCGGATCCGGCCGAACTTCTTCGTCAACACCCCCGACATCCTCCACGAATTCCTGCAGTACGGCGGACCCGCGGCGTTCAAGATCCGTGCGGTGCTCGCCGCCCTGGGCTCGCCGAGCTGGGGCGTCTACTCCGGCTACGAGCTGTACGAGCACGTGGCCGTCCGGCCGGGCAGCGAGGAGTACCTCGACTCGGAGAAGTACCAGCTGCGGCCCCGCGACTGGGACGCCGCCGAGGCCGAGGGGCGCTCGCTGGCGCCGTACCTGACCCGGCTCAACGAGCTGCGGCGCACCCACCCGGCCCTGCAGCTGCTGCGCAACCTCACGGTCCACCCGACCGACGACGAGCACCTGCTCTGCTTCTCCAAGGTCTCGACGGGCTCGACCACCGACGAGGGGGACGACGTCGTGCTCGTGGTGCTCAACCTCGACCCGCACGCCGCCCACGAGGGCACCGTCCACCTGGACCTCGACGCGCTGGGCCTGCCCCCGGGCGCCACCTTCCACGTGCACGAGGAGCTCACCGACCAGGACTGGACCTGGAGCGAGCACAGCTGGGTGCGCCTCGACCCGGCGGTGGAGCCCGCCCACGTGCTGACGGTGAGGTCGCTGCCGTGACGCTCGACCACGACGACCCGGAGTGGTTCCGCACCGCCGTCTTCTACGAGGTGCTGGTCCGCAGCTTCCGCGACAGCGACGGCGACGGCACCGGCGACTTCAAGGGCCTGACCGAGAAGCTCGACTACCTGTCCTGGCTGGGCGTCGACTGCCTGTGGGTGCCGCCCTTCTTCGCCTCGCCATTGCGTGACGGCGGCTACGACATCGCGGACTACACCGCGATCCTGCCCGAGATCGGCACGATCGAGGACTTCCGCGACTTCGTGACGGCCGCGCACGAGCGCGGCATCCGGGTGATCATCGACTTCGTCATGAACCACACCTCGGACCAGCACCCCTGGTTCCAGGCCTCGCGCAGCGACCCCGACGGCCCGTACGGCGACTTCTACGTCTGGTCCGACACCGACGAGCTCTACCAGGACGCGCGGATCATCTTCGTCGACACCGAGCCGTCGAACTGGACCTGGGACCCGGTCCGCCAGCAGTACTACTGGCACCGCTTCTTCCACCACCAGCCCGACCTCAACTTCGACAACCCCAAGGTCCACGACGCCATGCTCGAGGCGATGTCGTTCTGGCTCGACCTGGGCCTGGACGGCTTCCGGCTGGACGCCGTGCCCTATCTCTACGAGCGCCCGGGCACCAACGGCGAGAACCTGCCCGAGACCCACGCCTTCCTCAAGAAGGTCCGCAAGTACGTCGACGACCACTACCCCGGCCGGGTCCTGCTGTGCGAGGCGAACCAGTGGCCGACCGACGTGGTGGAGTACTTCGGCGACGGCGACGAGTGCCACATGGCCTTCCACTTCCCGGTGATGCCCCGCATCTTCATGTCGGTACGCCGGGAGTCGCGCTACCCGATCTCGGAGATCCTCGACCAGACCCCGCCCATCCCGGACGGCTGCCAGTGGGGCATCTTCCTGCGCAACCACGACGAGCTGACCCTGGAGATGGTCACCGACGAGGACCGCGACTACATGTGGGCCGAGTACGCCCAGGACCCGCGGATGAAGGCGAACATCGGCATCCGCCGCCGCCTCGCTCCCCTGCTCGACAACGACGTCAACCGGATGGAGCTGTTCACGGCGCTGCTGCTGTCGCTGCCCGGCTCGCCGGTCCTCTACTACGGCGACGAGATCGGGATGGGCGACAACATCTGGCTGGGCGACCGCGACGGCGTACGCACCCCCATGCAGTGGACGCCGGACCGCAACGCCGGCTTCTCCTCCGCGACGCCCGGCAAGCTGCACCTGCCGGTGATCCAGGACCCCGTCCACGGCTACGAGGCCGTCAACGTCGAGGCGCAGCTGCAGAACCCGTCCTCGCTGCTGCACTGGACCCAGCGGATGGTGCACGCCCGCCGCCAGCACCACGCCTTCGGCCTGGGCAGCTTCACCGACCTCGGCGGCTCCAACCCGTCGGTCCTCTCCTACGTCCGCGAGCACACCGATCCCGCGACCGGCCAGACCGACTCGATCCTGTGCGTCAACAACCTCTCGCGGTTCCCGCAGCCGGTCGAGCTCGACCTGCGTCGCTTCGTCGGCTGCGTCCCCGTGGAGCTCCTCGGCGGCGTCCCCTTCCCGCCCGTCGGGGAGCTCCCGTATCTCCTGACGTTGAGCGGGTACGGGTTCTACTGGTTCCGACTCACCCATCCCGACCCCTCGGGGAGGCCCGTCCTGTGATCGAAGACTTCCTGGCCCGCAGTCGCTGGTTCGGCGGCAAGGGCCGCACGTTCACGGTGACCGGACGACGGGAGGCCGCGAGGCTGGCCGGCGACCCCGAGGTCGTGCTGCTGCTCGTCGAGGTCACCTACGACGACGGCGACGTCGAGCTCTACCAGCTGCCGTTCGCGCTGTACGACGAGCAGCAGCCGCGCCTCGACCACGCGATGGTCGGACAGTGGCCGGACGGGCGCACGGCGTACGACGCGGTCCACGACTCCGCCGCCATGCACGTCCTGGTCCGCGCCGACTGGCAGCGGCTCGCGGGCTGGCCCGAGCTGGGCGACGACGTGCTGGCCTCGGCGTTCTCCGGGGAGCAGTCCAACTCGACCGTGCTGTTCGGGGAGGATGCCGCGCTCAAGATCTTCCGCAAGGTCACCCCCGGCGAGAACCCGGACATCTCCACGCACCGCGCGCTCACCGAGGCCGGCTCGACGCACGTCGCGGAGCTCTACGGCTGGCTCGAGGTCACCGACGGCGAGACCCTGCAGCTGGCGCTCCTCCAGCAGTTCCTGCGCACCGCCACCGACGGCTGGGAGCTGGCCCTGGCCAGCGTGCGCAGCCTGTACGCCGAGGCCGAGATGCACACCGGCGAGCACCTCCGGGTCGGCGACCTCGGCGGCGACTTCGCCGGCGAGGCCGCGCGGCTGGGGGCGGCGCTGGCCGAGGTCCACGAGCAGCTGCGCGACGCCTTCCCGACGAGCACCCTTCCCGCCGCGGACGTCGTCGCCGGCATGCGCGCGCGGCTCGCCTCGACGGCCGCGGTGGTGCCCCAGCTCGACCCCTTCGTCTCCGCCCTCCAGGACCGGTACGACGCCCTGCTCGGGATCGGCGACCTCGCCGTCCAGCGCATCCACGGCGACCTGCACCTGGGCCAGACACTGCGCACGGTGGTGGGCTGGAAGCTGGTCGACTTCGAGGGCGAGCCGGCCAAGCCGCTGCCCGAGCGGCTGCGGCCGGACACCCCCTGGCGCGACGTCGCCGGGATGCTCCGATCCTTCGACTACGCCGCCCACGCGCTGTTCCCCGCCGAGCAGGAGCAGGACGAGCCCGAGCTGCAGGCGGCCCGCCTCGAGGGCGCGCGGGAGTGGGCGCACCGCAACCAGGTCGCCTTCCTGGCGGCGTACACCGGCGGCGACCCGGCCACCCTGATCCCCGCCCGCGAGCTGACCCCCGAGGAGGACGCGATCGTGACCGCCTACGTCGCGGACAAGGCCGTGTACGAGTGCCTCTACGAGGCCCGCAACCGACCGGGGTGGCTCGACCTCCCGCTCGGGGCGCTGGCCCGGCTGGCGGGGGTGGGCGATGCCTGAGCAGACCTTCGCCCCCACCCTCGGCGAGATCGACCTGCACCTGGTCGGCGAGGGCCGCCACGAGCAGCTCTGGCAGGTCCTGGGCTCGCACGTCCGGTCCCTGCCCGGCGCCGACGGCGACCCGGTCGTCGGCACCTCGTTCGCCGTCTGGGCGCCGAACGCCCGGTCGGTGCGGGTCGTCGGCGACTTCAACGGCTGGGACGGCAACGCCACGCCCCTGCGGCTCCTCGACGGGTCGGGCGTGTGGGAGACGTTCGTGCCCGGTGTCGGCTCCGGTGCGACGTACCAGTACGTCGTCGAGGGCGCCGACGGCGTGTGGCGGCACAAGGCCGACCCGTTCGCGACGTACGCCGAGGTGCCGCCCGCCCACAGCTCGAAGGTGTTCGAGAGCAGCCACGTCTGGCACGACGAGGAGTGGCTGCAGCGGCGCGCGCGCCGGTCGGCCGTGCACGAGCCGATGTCGGTCTACGAGATGCACCTGGGCTCCTGGAAGCGCCACCCGGACGGCTCGTTCTGGAGCTACGACGAGCTGGCGGCCGACCTGCCGGCGTACCTCTCCGGGCTGGGGTTCACCCACGTCGAGCTGATGCCGGTGATGCAGCACCCGTTCGGCGGGTCGTGGGGCTACCACGTGACCGGCTACTTCGCGGCCGACAGCCGGTTCGGCGACCCCGACGGGCTCCGCCGGCTGATCGACGCGCTGCACCGCGCCGGCATCGGCGTCATCCTGGACTGGGTGCCCGGTCACTTCGCCACCGACGAGTGGGCGCTCGCGCGCTTCGACGGCACCGCCCTCTACGAGCACGACGACCCGCGCCGCGGCTGGCACCCCGAGTGGGGCTCCTACATCTTCAACTTCGGCCGCCACGAGGTCCGCAACTTCCTGGTGTCCAACGCGATCTACTGGGCCGAGGAGTTCCACGCCGACGGGCTGCGCGTCGACGGGGTCGCCTCGATGCTCTACCTCGACTACGCCCGCAAGGACGGCGAGTGGGTGCCCAACAAGTACGGCGGGCACGAGCACCTCGAGGCGGTCAGCTTCCTGCAGGAGGTCAACGCGACGGTCTACAAGCGGGTGCCGGGCGTCGTCACGATCGCCGAGGAGTCCACCGCCTGGCCCGGCGTCACGCAGCCGACCTCGACCGGCGGCCTCGGCTTCGGCTTCAAGTGGAACATGGGCTGGATGCACGACACGCTGCGCTACCTCGAGCACGACCCGATCCACCGCGCGCACCACCACGGCGAGATGGCGTTCACCCTCGCCTACGCGCACGCCGAGAACTACGTGCTGCCGCTCAGCCACGACGAGGTCGTGCACGGCAAGGGGTCGCTGGTCGCGAAGATGCCCGGCTCACGGGAGGAGCAGCTGGCCACGCTGCGCGCCTACCTGGCCTACCAGTGGGCGCACCCCGGCAAGCAGCTGGTGTTCATGGGCACCGAGCTGGCCCAGGAGCGCGAGTGGGCCGAGGCGCGCGAGCTCGACTGGTGGATCCTCGAGCGGGCGGGTCACGCCGGCGTCCAGGCGCTGGTGCGCGACCTGAACAGCGTGTACGCCGCCCAGCCCCCGCTCTGGCAGCGCGACAACGAGCCCGACGGGTTCGCGTGGATCGACGCGAACGCCGCCGGCGCCAACGTGTTCGCGTTCCGCCGGCTCGACCACCAGGGCAGCGAGCTCGTCTGCGTGTCCAGCTTCTCGGGGAGCGAGCACAGCTCCTACCGGCTCGCGCTGCCGTCGACCGGCACCTGGGTCGAGGTGCTCAACACCGACGCGTCGGCGTACGACGGCGGCGGGCGGGGCAACCTCGGCCGGGTCACCGCCGTCGCCGCGTCCGAGCTCGCGTCCCGGGCGCCCGGCGGGCTCCCGGCGTACGCCGACGTGGTGCTGCCGCCGCTCACGACGCTCTGGCTGCGACCGGCCTGACCCCGCCGCATAGGGTGGGGCCGTGACCGAGCACTCCGCGGACCACCGCACCGTCGACGACGGCGTCGCGCGGATCAGCTGGTCGCCCGAGCTCGCCGAGCGGGGCTGGCAGGCCGCCGTGGACGTCGTACGCCGCCAGGTGGCCGAGGCGCTCAGCAACCACCACCGCGTGGAGGCCAAGGTGCCCGCCGACGACGACGAGGCGAACCGGATCGCGACCTGGTCGGGCCTGCGTCGCGAGGGTGTCGAGCGCCGGGTCACCGGCGACCTGGTCGTCTACGGGCGGCTCGCCGACGACATCCCCGTGCACGAGCCGGGCGGCTTCCGGGCGATCCTCAACGCCTTCCTCCCGCGCAAGCGCGGGATCAGCCAGATGCTGATCCGCTCGGCTGATGCACCCGCCGACGACCCGCACGTGCTGCTGTGCAACCTGACCTACAAGACCGACTGGGACCTCCCCGGCGGCGTGATCGAGGTGGGTGAGTCCCCGCGCCTCGGCGTCGGCCGCGAGGTCGAGGAGGAGCTCGCCCTCACCATCGAGCCAGGCCCGCTGCTGCTCACCGACTGGCTGCCGCCCTGGGGCGGCTGGGACGACGCGCTGTGCCTGGTCTTCGACGGCGGAACGCAGCCGTCGTCCATCGTGGAGCAGATCGTGCCCCAGGCCCGGGAGATCCGTCAGGCGGCGTTCCTCTCGCTCGCCGAGATCGACGAGCGCGCGACCGACTTCACCGCGCGGCGGATCCGCTCGGCACTGGCCGCGCTGGACCCGTCCGGTCCTCGCTACACCGAGTCGGGGCGGGGCGCATAGTCACCAGCACCCCCACGACCAGCAGCGCGCCGCCGGCGAGCTCGGCCACGGACGGCCGCTCGCCGAGCAGCAGCCAGGCGGAGCCGATCGAGACCGGCGGCACCAGCAGCACCCACGGCACGACGGCCGAGGAGGGGTTGCGGGCGAGCAGGCCGTTGAAGATGGCGTAGCCGGTCAGCGAGGCCAGCCCCGCGGTGTACAGCGTCGAGACCAGGGCCTTGACGCCGAACGCGTGGGAGGCGACGGCCACGGTGTGCGGGCCGTCCAGGGCCACCGCGAGGACGAGCACGGGGACCGGGACCACCAGCGCCGACCAGACGGTCAGCGCGAGCCCGCCGGTGGCGCCCGACGCCCGCGACACGACGTTGCCGATCGCCCACATCAGCGCGCCCAGCAGGCACAGCACCAGCGCGACGAGCGGGACGTGGCCGCCACGGCCCAGACCGACCACGACCAGGCCGGTGACGCCGAGGGCGACCCCGATGGCCTGGGCGGCCGTCGGCCGCTCCTTGAGGACGACGGCCGCGATCAGGATGGTCAGCACCACCTGGGCCTGCAGCACGAGACCGGCGAACCCGGGCGGCATGCCGCGGTCCATCGCCACGTAGAGGAAGGCGAACTGGCCCAGCGACATGAACGCGCCGACGCCGACGATCGTGCGCCAGGGCAGGTCCGGCTTCGGGATCAGGAGGACGGCGGGCACGAGCACCGCGGTGAAGCGGATCGCCACGAAGACCAGCGGTGGCACCGCGCCCATCCCCCAGTCGATCACCACGAAGTTGACGCCCCAGATGGCGGCGACGAGGGTGGCGAGGAGGCAGTCGCGTCGGCTCATGAATCCATCCTCGGCGCTGACGTCCATGCAGCACCAGCGAATAGAAGTGCGCATCTTCATGTAGCGTTGCTGCATGATCGATCTCGACGCCCTCGCGGCCCTGCGGGCGGTCGCCGACACCGGCTCGGTGATCGCCGCCGCGACCGCCACCGGCTACACACCCAGCGCCGTGTCGCAGCAGGTCAAGCGGCTGGAGAGGCAGACCGGCGTACCGCTGCTGGAGCGGGTGGGCCGCGGCGTGATGCTGACCAGCCAGGGCCGCTACCTAGTCGAGGCGGGGCAGCGGGTGCTGGCCGACCTGGAGGAGCTCGAGTCCGACCTGCGCGCCAGCGCGGGCGAGGTGAGCGGACGGGTCCGGCTGGCCGTGTTCTCGACCGGCGTGCGCGGGCTGGTCGCTCCCGTCGTACGCCGGCTGCGGGACGCGCACCCCGACCTGAACCTCGTCATCGACGAGCGTGAGCCCTGGGACACCGTCGACCTGGTCGCCGGCGGGCAGGCCGAGATCGGCATCGTGCACCGCTGGGGCGGCGTACCCCTCGCCGTACCCGAGCACGTCAGCACGCACCCCGTCGCGCGCGACCTGGCCGACCTGATCGTGCCCCACGACCACCCGCTGGCAACGCGCCGGCGGGTGACAGCGCACGACCTCGTCGACGTCGACTGGATCGCCACCCCCGAGGGCACGATCTGCCGGCAGTGGCTGCACCGCATGTACGACGGCACCGGCCGCCCACCGCGGATCGCCCACGTGTCGGCGGAGTTCGAGTCGCACCTCGCCCTCGTCGCCGCCGGTCTCGGCGTCGCGCTCATCCCCCGCCTCGGCCGGGCCGCGCTCGGCCCGGACGTCGTCGCCGTCGAGGTTCGCGACCCCCAACCCGTCCGCCTCATCGACGCCCTGCACCGCCGCAGCATGGCCGCCGACCCCGCGATCAGGGCCGTCCTCACCGCCCTCCCCGCGAGTTCCTAGCTCTGGTCGCGCGAATCCGGCCTTGTGGTCACGCGAGTCCGGCCTTGTGGTCGACCGAAACTGGCGATTCGGTCGACCACAACTACGGATTCGCGGTCAGGGCCTCGCGGGCGAGGTACGTCGCGCCGGCCACCGCACCGGGCATGACGAGGATCGCGCCGAGGGGTACCAGGAAGCACAGCTGGACCCCGACGCCGAAGCCGAGCAGTTCTCCACGACGGGACCGCAGCAGGGCGGCACGCGCCGCCCGGTCCATGCCGCGGGCCTCGAGCGGCCGCGAGACGAGCTCCCCGGCCAGCATCCGGCCGGACACGACCACGCCGAGGACCGCACCGACCACCGCGCCGACCACGGGCAGCAGCCCGAGCAGGAAGACCACGACCGAGGCGGCGATGCCGTAGAGGACGAGCACCAGACCGTCCAGCGCGCCCCGCAGCCAGCCGACGCCGCGCTCGGGCACGTCTCCCCCGACCTCGTGCTCCACGGCCATCCAGATCCGCTCGTAGAACGGGTCGCCGACGGCGAGCGTGAGCCCGGTGAAGGACACGACGAACAGCAGCAGGCTGCCGAGCACCGCGACCACCTCGAGGGCGGCACGGAAGACCGAGCGCACCGCCGACGCCCAGCCGTCGGCGAACGGCGTGGCCCAGCCGACCAGGTCGTCGACGTACAGGAGCAGGGTGACCAGCAGCGCCGCCATCACGACCGCCACCAGGGCGGCCGGCACGAGGCCGAGCAGCATCAGCCCGGGGCGGCGGCGCCACAGGCCCTGCCCGCGGAGCAGCAGCGCGACGCCGTGCCCGAAGCCGGTCAGCACCGGGATCAGAACAGCGCGGAGGCCAGGGCCTGGCGACCCTTCAGGACCCGCGGGTCGTCGTTGCCGACCGCCGCGAAAAGGCCGAGCAGGTGCTCGCGGACGCGGTCCCGCTCCTTGTCGGAGGTACGCCGGACCAGCTCCACCAGCCGCGCGAAGGCGTCCTCGACGTGGCCGCCGAGCATGTCCAGGTCGGCGACCATGATCTGCGCGTCGACGTCGTCGGGTGCCGCCGCGGCAGCCGCGCGCGCCTCGTTGAGGTCGACGCCGCGAGTGCGCTGCAGCACCTTGGCCATGGCCAGGCCGGCAGCCGCCTCGGCGTCGGCGGGGTTGGCGCTCGCGAGCTTCTCGTACTCCGCCACCGCGGTGTCGATGTCGCCGGCGGCGAGCGCTTCCTGGGCCGGCGCGTAGCGCGGGTCGACCTGCGGCTCCTCGCCGTCCTCGGCCGGGCCGGCCTGGCTGAGCGGCTGGTGGCGGCCGGTGAGCCCCGAGGCCGTGAGCTGCTGCGCGAGCTGGTTGAACATGGCGCGGATGTCGTCGATCGGCGCTGCCCCCGGGATCGGCTGGGTCGCCGGCTGGCCCTCGACGAGCACGAGCATCAGCGGCACCTGCTGGACCTGGAGCGCCGAGGCGAGCTGCGGGTTGAGGTCGACGTCGACCTTGGCGGCGAGGAAGCGGCCGTCGTACTCGTCGGCCACCCGGGCGACGTCGTCGGCGAACGCGACGCTCTCCGGCACCTGGCCGCTGGAGAAGAACACCAGGACCACCGGAGCCGTCATCGACGACTCCAGGACTGTCTGGACGTTCTCCGGCGTCACCGCGACGGAGTACGCCGACGAGCCGGCCGCGCCGGCTCCGGGAGTGCTCGTGGGCGCCGGCGCACTGGTCCGCTTGAGCCCCGACAGGTCGATCGCGCCGGGGCGCGAGAACGGCTGCTGCGTCATGCCGCCGAGTCTATTGAGGTCGGGTCAGTTGGGAATGCGGGGGCCGCGCAGGCCCGCCCGCTGGACGACCCGCTGGATCGCGAGATCACGCTCGTCGGGGCGACCGACGTACCGGATGTCGCGCAGACCCTGGTCCTGCGCGGCCGACTCGAAGACGAAGTGCCCGTAGCCGAGCAGCCGGCCGAGCAGCGGCTTGGTGACGGTGATGTCGAGGATCCGGCTCAACGGCATCGTGGCCAGCTGGGAGGACAGGACCCCGTGCACGCGGAAGACCCGCATGTTGGTGATGACGAACCGGTCCCGCTTCGCGCCCAGCGCGAGCCAGGTCGCGTGCGCGAGCAGGCCGAACGCCACCACGAGCAGCACCCACGCCACCTGCACCGGCACGACCGTGCTGAGCACCAGCACGACCACCCCAAGCGCGGACTCGACGGCGGGCCGCACGTAGGCCATCCAGTGCTTGCAGACCTCGTCGACGATGACCTCGCCCTCGTCACGCAGCAGGTGCTTGCCGATCCCGGGATCGGTGACCGCGTCCAGGAGACCCACAGCGGGTCAGCTCACTTCTTCGAGAAGGCACCGACGAAGTCGATGATGCCGGTGAACGCCTGCGTCGCCAGGTGCCAGCCGTGGGAGCCGGCCTCCTTCGCGGTGACCGCCAGTCCGTTCGGGTCGGTGAACATCCAGAACCCGAGAAAAACGACGATGACGACACCGATGAGCTTCTTGGCGTCCATGACCCCCTGTCTAACAGCAATCACTCCCGTCACGCGGGAGGCGCGCTCACCAGCCGTTGGCCGCCGTGCGTGCGGGACGCTGGGGGGTGACCAGCCAGGCCGTGAAGAAGCCCCCGAGCCGCTGCCCGGAGACGCGCGTGGCGAGGGCCTGGAACTGGGCCGTCGTGCCGTGCCCGTAGCGGTGCTGAGCGACCCAGGACCGGAGCACGGTGCGGAAATCGGCCGTCCCGATCCGGTCGCGCAACGCGGCGAGGGTCATCGCACCCCGCTGGTAGACCTGCGCGTCCCAGATGTGGCTGACGCCCGGTGAGGCGACGGAGAAGTCCCAGAACGAGGGCGACTCGGCGGCGTACGCGTTGTGCAGCCAGCGGCGCGTGGAGGCACCGCCGTGCGCCTCGCGCCACCGGTGCTCCAGGTACGTCGCGAACCCCTCGTTCAGCCAGATGTCCTGCCACCGACGGATCGAGACGCTGTCGCCGAACCACTGGTGGGCGAGCTCGTGCACCACCGTGGTGTGGTCGATCCAGCTGCCCGGGTACGTCGGCCGCGTCTGGTTCTCGAGCGCGAACCCCGGCTGCAGGTCGGTGACCACGCCGCCCGTCGAGTCGAACGGGTAGGTGCCGAGCTCCTTCTGCAGCCAGTCGGTGATCGCGCCGCTCTGGCTCATCAGCTGCCGGCCACGGGCGGCGTCGGCGGAGCCGAGGCCGTTCGACACGGCCGTGGTCCACGGGATGCCGGCGGCGGACGTCCCCGTGCGGACGGTGAAGTGCCCCGCCGCGAAGAAGGCCAGATAGGTCGCCATCGGCTTGCTCTCGCGCCAATGCGTGGTCGCGAGGCTGCCGTCCGTTGCGCGGGAGACCCGGGTGCCGTTGCCGATCACCTGCATCGCGCTGTCGGTGGTGATCGACACGTCGAAGGTCGCCTTGTCGGCCGGGTGGTCGTTCGACGGGAACCACCACGGCGCCATGTGCGGCTCGTTCATCGCCACGACCTCGGAGGAGCTCGAGGAGAGCCGCCAGTTGCTCTCGTTCGCGTAGGAGTACCGACGGGGGTAGCCGGCGTACGTCACGGTCACGGTGAAGCGCTCGCCACGCGGGATGGGCGACGTGGGTGTCACGACGATCTCGTGCCGCTGGGGCCGGCTGAGACCCGCTCGCACGCCGTCGACGCGCACTGCCGTGACCGGCAGCAGGAAGTCGAGGTGGAAGGCCGACAGCCCCTCCTTCGCCCGGATCCGCATCGTCGTCGTGCCCGACAGGTGGGAGGTCCCGAAGTCGTAGGTGTCCGCGATGTCGTAGTGCAGCACGTCGATGCCGCCGTTGCCGTCGAGCGGGAAGTAGGGATCGCCGATCCCCGCCGACCCGGCCACAGGGGTCGTGGTCGTGGCCGAGGCCACCGACCCACTCAGCAACATCGCGGCCGCCACCGCACCAACCAGGAGTCTGCGCACCCGCCCAAACTACGCTGTCGCGGGTGAGGAAGACCCGCGGCCACCGCATCCGGATGCGTCCGCCGACCGCGACCGACGCCCAGGTCGCCCAGCAGCTGGCGGTCCCCTTCGACCCGCACCGCACCACGCTCTACACCGCGCGGGACCTGTACGACGCCGAGCCGTACGCCGACTCGCTGGACGCCCGCACCTACGCCTGGTCCCGCGAGCCGGTCCGCCCCGAGGGCGCGCTGGCCATGGTGCTGCACGACGGCTCCATCGACGCGGCCCTCGCCGCGTGGATCCAGGGCCGCTCGCTGGTCGGGGTGATGGGTGGCCACGCGGTCGAGCGCGGGCAGGACGCGTACGACGACACGGCCCGGCTCGGCCACCTGCTCGGCGCGACCCACGTCGTCGCGACCGGCGGCGGGCCGGGGGCGATGGAGGCCGCCAACCTGGGCGCGCGGCTGGCCGGCCTGCCCGCCGAGACGGTCACCGACGCGAGCCGCATCCTGGCGCACACCCCGGGCTTCCGGCCGTCGATCGACGAGTGGGTCGCGCGGGCCCGGCAGGTGTGCGAGCGGTTCCCGTCGGACCGGCCCTCGCTCGGCGTACCGACCTGGTTCTACGGGCACGAGCCGTCGAACCTGTTCGCCACGGCGATCGCGAAGTACTTCCGCAACGCGCTGCGCGAGGCGATCCTGCTGCAGATCTGCAGCGCCGGGATCGTGTTCATGGAGGGCGTCGGCGGCACCGTCCAGGAGATCTTCCAGGACGCCTGCGAGAACTACTACGCCGCCGAGGCCGACGTGGCCCCGATGGTGCTGGTGGGCCGGCGCTACTGGACCGAGACGCTGCCCGCATGGCCGCTGCTGCAGGCCCTCGCGAAGGGGCGGCCGATGGAGCCGCACATCCACCTCGTCGACTCCGTCGACGAGGCAGCGGAGGTCCTCGGTCAGCTGGCGATGCGCAGCGACTGACCCGGCCCCATCACCGCGAGGTAGTGCCCGATGAGCTGCTCGTTGATCGCGTACCAGGTGCGCCCCTGCACCTTGGCCAGCCCGGCAGCAGCCATCCGGGCGCGCATCGCGTCGTCGGCGACCAGCGTGGTGACGATCCGGTGCAGGGCTCGCCGGTCGCCGGGGGCGTAGAGGAACCCGTCGACCCGGTCCGCGACCACGTCGACCGGTCCGCCGTTGCGCGGCGCGACGACGGGTACGCCGGAGGCCAGCGCCTCCTGGGCCGACTGGCAGAACGTCTCGTGCCGGCCGGTGTGGACGAACACGTCGAGCGAGGCGTAGGCCTGCGCGAGCTCCTCGCCATGCAGCAGGCCGAGGAAGTGCGCGTCCGGGAGCAGCGCGCGCAGCCGCTGCTCCTCCGGACCACCGCCGACCAGCACCAGTGCGTGGCCGGGGTCGTGGGCGATCGCGGTGAGCAGGTCGAGCTCCTTCTCGGCGGCCAGGCGGCCGACGTACCCGACCAGCTTCTTGCCCGGCGCGATGGCGGCCCGCAGCTCCTCGCTGCGGGCCGACGGGCGGAAGAGCACGGTGTCGACACCCCGCGCCCAGCGGTGGACCTCGGGCACGCCGAGCTCCTCCAGCTGCGCGATGCTCGCGCTGGACGGCGCGAGCGTGCGGTCGACCTGGGTGTGGATCCGACGCGTGAGGGCCGCGGCGGCACGCGCGCCCCCGGGGACGTCGTACCGCTCGGCGAAGCCGACGAGGTCGGTCTGGTAGATCGCGACGGTGGGGATGCCGAGCTCACGCGCCGCCCGCGCCGCCTGGTAGCCGAGCGTCGCCGGCGAGGCGATGTGCACGACGTCGGGCCGGAACCGGAGCATCACCGCTCGCAGCCGGCGCTGGGTCTCCAGGCCGATCCGGAAGTCCTTGTAGAACGGCAGGTTCGCGCCCCGGGCACGGGTGATCGGGAAGCCCGCGTACGTCGCCGGCCCGGTCGGCGCGACGAGCTCCGCGTCGTGCCCCTCGGCCGCGAGGTGCTCCAGGACCCGGCGGACCGAGTTCGTGACGCCGTTGATCTGCGGGAGGAACGATTCGGTGACGACCAGCACTCTGACCATGCCTCGGACGCTAGGGACCACGTCGGAACGGTGGCTCTCGCCTCCGGGTGTGTCCGGTGGACGGCGGGTGAACGGCCGATCGGCGGTTGCCCGATTCGCGTGACGCGCGTCGCATCCTGTGGTTGGTTTCCCCTGTGACCCTCTCCCGTCGCGACCTCTTCCGTGCCGGCGCGGCCCTCGGCGCCGCAGCCGCGGTCGGCAAGGTCGTCTCCCAGCCCTCGCTCGCCCAGGCCGCCGTGGCGCCCCGCACCACGGCCTCCCAGACCTACGCGCTCGGCCCGGCGAACGCGCTCGGCTACCGCACGATCGTGCCCGCCGCGGGCGAGCCGCGGATCGTGCGGACCGACCTCGGCGTCGCGGCGGGTGCCGGCCGCGCCGACAACCGCAAGCCGCTGTTGTCGTTCGTGCAGCTCAGCGACGTGCACGTCGTCGACCACCAGTCCCCCGGGCGCCTGGAGTGGGTGGACCGGGTCGAGACGACGGGGTTGTTCTCCTCGTCGTACCGACCGCAGGAGATGCTCACGGCGCAGGTCGCGGACGCGATGGTGCAGGCGGTGAACGCCCAGCGGCACGGCCCGGTGACGGGGCTGCCCTTCTCCTTCGCGATCGAGACCGGCGACAACTCCGACAACTGCCAGTACAACGAGGTGCGCTGGAATATCGACATCCTGGACGGCGGCACGGTCCGGCCGGACAGCGGCTCGACCTCCGCCTACGAGGGCGTGATGGACCAGAACACCGGCTACTACGACGGCCACTACTGGCACCCGGGCAGCGTCCCGCTCGGCAAGCAGGCCGACCAGTACAAGACCCAGCACGGCTTCCCGACCGTCAACGGCCTGCTCGACGCCGCGCGGCGACCCTTCACGGCGCCGGGTCTCCAGATCCCCTGGTACACCTGCTTCGGCAACCACGACGGGCTGATGCAGGGCAACTTCCCGCACACGATCCCGACCTCGCTGCTCGGCACCGGGCTGCTCAAGATCATCTCGCCGCCGACCGGCCTGTCCGACACGGACCTGCAGACGGCGCTGACCGGGCTGAACGTCGACGCGCTCGTGGGCGGGCTCGTGCTGTCGCCGTACGTCCGACTCGTGACGCCGGACCTCAACCGCCGCACCGTCACCCGCCAGGAGATCGTCGCGGAGCACTTCACGACCACGGGAGCGCCGGTGGGCCACGGGTTCACCGCCGCCAACAGGGCCGACGGGACGGCGTACTACTTCTTCGACGCGGGCAGGTTCCGCCACGTCGTGATGGACACCGTCAACCCCAACGGGTACGACGACGGCTCGATCGACAGCACCCAGCTGGCGTGGCTGCAGGCCACCGTCGAGGGCGCGGCCGGCAAGGCGGTCATCGTCTACAGCCACCACACCTCGGACACGATGGAGAACCCGCTGGTCGGCACCGGCGGCGACCTCGCGCTGCCGCGCGTGCTGGGGCCGGCGGTCGTGGACTACCTGCTCACCCAGCCCCGGGTCATCGCGTGGGTCAACGGCCACACCCACAAGAACCAGATCTTCGTGCACGCCCGCTCCGACGGGTCGGGCGGCTTCTGGGAGATCAACACCGCCTCGCACTGCGACTACCCGCAGCAGGCGCGGATCATCGAGGTGGCCGACAACAACGACGGCACGCTGTCGATCTTCACCACGATCCTCGACCACGCCGGCCCGGCGTCGTACGGCGGCGACCTGAGCAGCACGCTCACCCTCGCCAGCCTGTCGCGCGAGCTCTCGGCCAACGACCCGCAGACCGACCTGGCCGCGCACGCCGGCCTGGCGAACGCCCGCAACACCGAGCTCCTCGTCGGGCGCCCCGCCGACTTCTAGGGCATGTCTCCTTACTCAGCGCCGTAGCGGGCGGCGTTTGCGGCCGATGCGGCAAGGCGGAGACGCGACGGCATGCTGGATCGCACGTCGAGCGGCTCCAACGCAGCCGCATCGAGTCGGAAACGTCGCGTAGTAGGCGGTGAGTAAGGAGCCATGCCCTCGCGCACAGCTCGTCACCGCGAGCACTCAGACGTCCCTCCCCGCAGCCGATCAGAGGCTGCGAAGGGAGGGACGCTGTGGCCCAGAACGACGAAGACGCGGAGATCATCGCCGAGTTCCTCGTGGAGTCCCACGAGAACCTCGACCAGCTCGACCGCGACCTGGTCGACCTCGAGCGCGAGCCCGGGTCGCGTGAGCTGCTCTCGAGCATCTTCCGCACGATCCACACGATCAAGGGCACGAGCGGCTTCCTCGCCTTCAACCGGCTCGAGCAGCTGACGCACGTCGGCGAGACGCTGCTGTCGCGGCTGCGCGACGGTGTGGAGCAGATGTCCCCGGAGATCGCCGAGGCCCTGCTGCACATGGTCGACGCGACCCGCGCCCTGCTCGAGGCGATCGAACGTACGGGAGCCGACACCGACCCATCGGTCGAGGTCGCTCCCGTGGTGCAGGTGATCGAGCGGTTGCTCGCCGGCGATCCCGGCACGACGACCACCCCGATCGAGCCTGCGCCCACCCCTGCGACCGGCAGCGTCGACGACCCCATCCAGGTCGGCGCCCCGGCAACCGTGTCCCCGGACGGGTGCGCGCCGGCGCTGCCGGTCGCAGTGGAGGAGGCAGCCGCGGACGAGCCTGCGGCCGACGACGCCTGGGACGGCGTCGAGCGACGCGGCGTCCAGACCCCGGACTCCGCCGAGTCCTGGGACGGGACGGACCGGCGTACCGTCGTCGACGCCTCGGTCCGCGTCGACGTGGACCTGCTCGACACGCTCGTCGACCTCGTCGGTGAGCTCGTCCTGACCCGCAACCAGCTGCTCCAGCGCACGCTCGCGGCCGAGGACGTCGAGCTCGTCCGCGCCAGCCAGCGCCTCGACCTGGTGGCCAGCGAGCTGCAGGAGTCGGTCATGAAGACCCGCATGCAGCCGATCGGCCAGGTCTGGTCGAAGATGCCGCGGGTCGTCCGCGACCTCGCCCACCAGCTGGGCCGCGAGGTCGAGCTGGTCATGGAGGGCCACGAGACCGAGCTCGACCGCAGCCTGCTCGAGGCGCTCAAGGGCCCGCTCACCCACCTGGTCCGCAACTCCATGGACCACGGCATCGAGCTACCCGCCGAGCGCGTCGCCGCGGGCAAGACCGCCAAGGGCACCCTGGTGCTGCGGGCCTTCCACGAGTCCGGCCAGGTCGTCGTCGAGATCAAGGACGACGGCAAGGGCATCGACCCGGAGCGGATCGCGGCCGTCGCGCTCCAGCGAGGTGTGGCCACCCGCGAGCAGCTCGCCCGGATGGACACCCGCGAGATCCTCAACCTCGTCTTCCGTCCCGGCTTCTCCACCGCCACCGAGGTCTCCAACATCTCCGGTCGCGGCGTCGGCATGGACGTCGTCCGCACCAACATCGAGCGGATCGGCGGCAGCGTCGACCTGCAGAGCGACGCTGGCCGCGGTACGACGGTGCGGGTCCGCATCCCGCTGACGCTGGCCATCATCCCGGCGCTCGTCGTGGGGGAGGGCGCCGAGCGCTACGCCATCCCGCAGGCCAACCTGGTCGAGCTCGTCCGGCTCGAGGGTGAGGACCTGCGCCGCCAGGTGGAGCACCTGGCGGGCGCGCCCGTGTTGCGTCTGCGTGGACGGCTGTTGCCCCTCGTGCATCTCGCCGAGGCCCTCGGCGGATCCGCCGAGGAGGCCGAGGCGCTCACCGTCGTCGTGCTCCAGTCCGACGACACCCGCTTCGGGCTGTGCGTCTCCGAGGTCCACGACACCCAGGAGATCGTGGTCAAGCCGATCGGTCGCCAGCTCAAGTCGCTCGGCATGTACGCCGGCGCGACCATCATGGGCGACGGCCGGGTCGCGCTGATCCTCGACGTCGCGGGGATGGGCGCGGAGGCCGGCATCGGGAGCGTGGTCGCCGAGACGACCGACACGAGGACAGAGGTCACCGCCGACCACGCGTCGCTGCTGGTGCTCGAGGTCGCCGAGGGCCGCCGCGCGGCGCTGCCGCTCGGTGCGGTCGCCCGGCTCGAGGAGTTCGCCGTCGACCGGATCGAGCGGTCCGGAGTGGCCGAGGTGGTGCAGTACCGCGACGGCATCCTGCCGCTCGTCCGGCTCGCCGCCGCGATCGGCCTGCCCGACACCAGCCACCTGCAGGAGCAGCTCAGCGTCGTCGTCCACGAGCGGGAGGAGGGCGCGGTCGGCATCGTCATCGACCGGGTCCTCGACGTGGTCGACACGTCCGTCGTCCCGACCGAGGTCGGCCGCCGGGCCGGCGTGCTCGGCAGCGCCATCGTCCAGGACCGCGTCACCGACCTGGTCGACCTGGCCGCCGTCGTGGCCCGGGCAGGAGGAGCCGCATGAGCACCGCCGCCGTCGCTCCCACGCTGGAGCAGTTCTGCACCTTCTGGGTGGACGACCTCTTCTTCGGCGTCTCGGTCGCCGAGGTCCAGGAGGTCCTCCGGGCCCAGCCCATGACGCCGGTGCCCCGCGCCGCCGAGGCCGTCACCGGCCTGATCAACCTGCGCGGTCAGATCGTGACCGCGGTGGACCTCCGGGTGCGCCTCGGCCTGCCGCCGCGCGACCCGGACATCCTGCCGATGAACGTCATCGTGCGCAGCCGTGGCGAGGTGGTCAGCATCCTCGTCGACGACATCGGCGACGTCATCGACACCGCCGGCATCGAACCCGAGCCGGTCCCCTCGAACATGCCGTTCCAGCTGCAGGAGGTCGTCTCCGGGGTCCGTCCCCTGGCCGACACGATCCTGCTCGTCCTGGACGCAGACCGTGCGGTCGACGTCTCGACCGTGCTCGACACCAGCGGAGGAAAACCGTGACCGAGACCCTCAACAGCCCGGCGTCCGCGAACGGCGCGACCCGCCCGTCCTCGCGCAGCAAGGCCGAGCCCGCCGGCGTACCGGCGGCTGTCGACCTGTCCCGCCTGCCCGACGTCCTGGACTCGATCCCGACCCGGGTGATGCTCGCCGACCGTGACTTCACCATCACCTACGTCAACCGCGCGACGATGGAGGGCCTGGAGAAGCTGCGCGAGTTCCTGCCCGTGACGCCCGAGCAGGTCGTCGGCTCGAACCTCGACGTCTTCCACAAGAACCCCGCCTACCAGCGCGGCCTGCTCGCCACCTCGGACCACCTCCCGCGCCGGGCCTACATCCACGTCGGCCCCGAGACCCTCGACCTCAACGTCGCCGCGATCCGCGACGAGCTGGGCGAGTACGTCGGCGCGATGGCCACCTGGGACGTCGTCACCGAGAAGCTCGAGCTGGAGAAGCGCGTCGCGCAGGTCAGCTCGATGATGGAGAACTCGCCGACGAACATGATGTTCGCCGACCGCGAGTTCGTCATCCGCTACATGAACCCGACGTCGCTGGAGACGCTGCGCAAGCTCGAGGCCCACCTGCCGGTCAAGGCCGACGACGTGGTCGGCTCGAGCCTCGACATCTTCCACAAGACGCCGTCGTACCAGCGCGGGATCCTGGCCGACGAGAAGCAGCTGCCGCGCCGCGCCAACATCAAGGTCGGTCCGGAGACGCTCGACCTCCTGGTCAGCCCGATCCACGACAACGAGGGCGCCTACATCGGTGCGATGGCGACCTGGGAGGTCATCACCGACCGGCTGCGTGACGAGCAGTTCCGGGCCGAGGCGGAGGCGGACACGGCGGCGGTCAACAAGCTGCTCTCCAGCCTGTCGGCGGCGAGCGACGTCGACGCCGCGGTGCAGACCGCGCTCGACACCGTGCGCGGCGAGTTCGGCTGGGCCTACGGCTCGTACTGGACCGTCGACCCGGCGGACCGGCTGCTCAGGTTCGACCGCGAGTCCGGTGACGCCGGCCCGGAGTTCCGGGCGGTGACGCTGAGCGCCTCGTTCGCCGAGGGTGTCGGTCTCTCCGGCCGGGCCTGGGCGCAGCGGGACCTCTACTTCACCCAGGACATCGGCGAGATGACCGACTGCGTGCGGGCGCCCGTCGCCCAGGCGGTCGGCGTGAAGTCCGGCGTCTGCTTCCCGATCATGGTGGGCGGGGAGGTCGTCGGCACGATGGACTTCTTCGCCACCGTGACCCTGGAGCCGAGCGAGCAGCGGCTCGCCGCCCTGCGCAACGTCGGCCGGCTGGTCTCCCAGGCGATCGAGCGCATCCGTCGCGAGGCGTCCGAGCGCGAGGCCGCGGCCGACCTGGCCACCAAGGTCCAGATGATCCTCGACGTCGTCTCGGCGGCCGCGGCCGGCGACCTCACCCGCGAGCTCGACATCGAGGGCGAGGACGCGGTCGGTCAGGTGGCCCAGGGCCTGCGCACGCTGATGTCCACCCTGCGCAGCTCGATGGGCAACATCGGCGGTACGGCGGAGACGCTCGCCGCCGCGGCCGACCAGCTCACCGGGCTGGCCCAGGGCATGGGGCAGGGTGCCGCGATGACCTCGGACCGGGCCGGGTCGGCGTCGTCCGCGTCCGTCCAGGTCTCCGCGTCGATCCAGACCGTCGCCACCGCCGCCGAGGAGATGACCGCGTCGATCCGGGAGATCGCCAAGAACGCCACCGAGGCGGCCACCGTGGCCACCGACGCCGTGACCGTCGCCTCCGAGGCGCAGGGCACCGTGGCCTCGCTGGGTGAGTCCAGCGCCGAGATCGGCCAGGTCATCAAGGTGATCACCTCGATCGCCCAGCAGACCAACCTGCTCGCCCTCAACGCCACCATCGAGGCGGCGCGCGCCGGCGACGCCGGCAAGGGCTTCGCGGTGGTCGCGAACGAGGTCAAGGAGCTGGCCAAGGAGACCGCCAAGGCCACCGAGGAGATCGGCCAGAAGATCGAGGCCATCCAGTCCGACACCCAGGGAGCGGTGTCGGCGATCAGCCGGATCACCGAGGTCATCGCCCGGATCAACGACATCCAGTCCACGATCGCCTCCGCGGTCGAGGAGCAGACGGCGACGACCAACGAGATCGCCCGCTCGGTCACCGAGGCGGCCGCCGGTGCCAACGGCATCGCCGAGGACGTCACCCAGGTGGCGACCGCCGCCGCCGAGACGCGCTCGGGTGCCGAGGACACCCTGACGTCGGCCACCGAGCTGACCGGCATGGCCGGCGAGCTCAAGGACCTGGTCTCCCGCTTCCGGCTGTGACGCAGTCCTGACCCCCGGCGGCCGGACGTACGACGCCCCCCGAGTCGTCCGGTCGCCGGCCCGAACCGCCGTGCCCGAGGGGTCTGGTACGGCATCGCAAGGCCCCCGCGAGCTCGGCTCGCGGGGGCCTTCGCGCATGCCCACCGGTACGCCGGGTACGGGGCGCCATGAGCAGCTCGAGCGTCAGCGCGACGGTCGTCTTCGCGCTGTTCGCCTTCCTCTTCATCGGCGTGATGCTCGCCGGCGCGTTCGTGATCGACCGGCGCCGGGTCAAGGACGTCCAGGACAGCATCCCGGAGCGGATCGACGCCGCCCGCGACGCCCGTGAGCGCGTGGAGCAGGCCCGCGGGCCCGCTCACATCGAGGTCCACCTGGCACCGGACCCGAACCGTCGGCACGGCGCGTCGGACGCGGGTTGAGGGGTCGGGCAGCCCCGGCGGGCTGCCCCCGCGTCCGCGAGCCCGTTGTGGGTACTGCGTACCCATGACCAGCCTGATGAGCTCCAGCGCCTCGACGATCGTGTTCGCCGTCTTCGCCGTCCTGGTGGTCGGCGCGCTGATGGTGGGGGCCTTCGTGTACGACCGGCGCCGCTCCCAGGAGGTGCGCCACGACGTCCCGGAGCGCATCGCCGAGGGTCTGGAGCACCCGGAGGAGCGGGCGCGATCGACCGAGGTGCTGCACGAGCACACCTCGGAGCAGGACTCCGCCCGGGGCTTCCGGGACGGTCCCGCCTGACAAGGGTCAGACGGCGGACGCGATCCGGTCGCCGGGGGCCTGTCCGCTCGGGGCGGCGGGCGTCTGCGACTCGCGGAGCCGTACGGCGAGCAGGGCCGCCTGGGTGCGGTGCTCGAGCCCGAGCCGGGCGAGCAGGCCGGTGACGTGGTTCTTGACGGTCTTCTCGGCGAGGAACATCTTCTCGGCGATCTGCCGGTTGGTGAGCCCCTCGGCGATGAGGAAGAAGATCCGTCGCTGCTGCGGCGTCAGCTCGCAGATGACGTCCAGGGAGCGCTTCTGCAGCTCCATCTGCTCCAGCACCCGCGCCGCCACGGTCGGGTCGATCAGCGAGTGGCCGCCGGCCACCAGCCGCACACCGCTGACCAGCGAGGCGCCCTCGATCCGCTTGAGCACGTAGCCCGAGGCCCCCGCGAGGATCGCGGCCGAGATCGCGTCGGGATCGTCCTGGGCGGTGAGGACCAGGCCCTTGATGTCCTGGTCGACCGCCCGCATCTCACGGCACAGCTCGATGCCGCTGCCGTCGGACAGCTGGGAGTCCAGGATCACCACGTCGGGCCGCAGCTCGAGGATCTCGGGCAGGGCGCGCGCGTAGCTGCCGGACTGGCCGACGACGACGAGGTCGTCGGCGGTCTCGAACAGGCTGGTGATGCCGCGGCGTACGATCTCGTGCTCGTCGACGAGGTAGACGCGGACAGGGTTGGATTCCACGGACCTGATTCTGCCTACGGAAATGGGTCCCAGGACCGGGTCCGGGAGAGGTCTGGGCGGACGACTTGTGCGGTATCGCCCGTTCGGACTATGCGCTCGGTCCGGTCGGTGGATGCCTACCGGCGAGTACGCCGAAATCGGCCCTCAGACCAGCTCGGCGAAGGCCGTCTCGACGCTCGCCGAGCTCTTCCGCAGGGCGCCGAGCAGCTCGACGATGTCGCTGGTGGTGACCCAGTCGGCGGGCAGGGACCCGTCCGGCCGGGACCAGTCGGCCGCCTGCTCGGCGCTGATCCGGCTGCCCAGCTCGAGACGGTACGTCGTGTCCTCGAGCTCGAAGTCGACGTCGGCGACGACGGCCGTGTGGTCGATCCCGGAGACCGGGTCGTGCACCAGCACGTGCTCGCCGTGGTCCAGTCCGCGGGGGAGGCCCGAGGCCACGTGGCTCACGCGCAGCGACCCGCTACGGATCGTGAACGGGGTCAGCGGGGTGCTGATCTGCTGCATGGTTCCTCCCAGTGAGCGAGGGGCCTCGGCGTGGCCGTCCTGCTGTGCTCAACGGGTCCGATCGGCAGCTGTTACTAGGACCTTAGTCCTCTCGTGAGATGTTCGATCGGTATTTTCGGTTCCGGATATCCGAGCAGGAGCCGACGGCTCAGATCCAGCGCGAGAACCAGATCCGCTCCAGCCACTGGGAGTGCGTGATCAGCCCGTTGGTGTAGATGGGCCAGAACCACGCGAAGCACAGCAGCGCGAGGATCACGTAGGCGCCGCCGACCACCACCCCGGTCGTCCGCCGCGACGACGGCAGCCGGCTCGGCCCGATCAGCTGGCCGATCAGCAGCGTCAGCGCCAGCACCATGAACGGCAGCGTCGCGATCGCGTAGAAGATGAAGATCGGCCGGTTGTCGAAGTGCAGCCACGGCAGCCAGGTGACCAGGGTGCCGACCACGGCGACGCCGTACCTCCAGTCCCGGGCGCCGACCCACAGCGCGACGGCGGCGAGCAGGGCCAGGCAGCCGCCCCACCAGACGACCGGGTTGCCGAGCAGCAGGACCTGCCGGATGCAGGTGTCGCCGGCGGCCGCCTCGCAGCCGTCGGTGCCGGGCTTGATGTCGTTGGTGACGGCCACGCCCACCGGCCGGTTGAGCAGCAGCCAGCTCGACGGCTTCGACTGGTAGAAGTGCGTCGCGCAGTTCAGGAAGTGCGTGTGGAACGTGTAGACGTCCTGGTGGTAGTACCAGAGCGAGCGCAGCGACCGCTCGAAGCCGGCGAGACCGGTCGGCCGGTGCTCGCCCTCGGCCAGCGCCGTGGGCCACTTCTTGTTCGGGTCGGTGTTGTAGTCGACGAAGTCGTGGTCCTTGTTGCAGTGGCCGCCGCCCGTGAACTGCCGGTACTGGGTGGCGCTGAGGTGCTCCTCGTACTGGCCGGCGTGCGCGATCCAGCCCGCCCAGGTCGCGACGTACACGACGAACGCGAGGACCACGAGCGAGAGGAACGCGGGGATCCCGTCGAGGAGGCCCTTGAGGAACCACAGCGGCAGCCGCAGCGAGCGCCGCGCGCCGATGCTCCACACCACGCACAGGACCCCGAAGGCCGCGAGCGAGTATGCCGCGTCCCACTTCGAGCCGCACGCCAGGCCGAACGAGACCCCGCCGGCCAGCAGCCACGGCCGCACGACGACCGTCCGGCGGCAGAACCGCCGGAACCGCCGGCCCAGCAGCCATCCCGCCCGCAGGGCGCTCTGCACCCAGCGGACCGGCGCGGACGAGGCCGGCACGATCGGTGCCAGCGCGATGTCGTACGCCGGCTCCAGCCGTCGTGCCAGCCGGGCTCGGTGCCAGTCGCGGTCGGCAACGACGCACGCCACCCCGCACAGCAGCCAGAACCCCAGGAAGATGTCGAGCAGCGCGAGCCGCGACAGCACGAACTCCAGGCCGTCCACCATGAGCAGCACGCCGGCCACGCAGCCGAGCAGCGTCGAGCCCGTCATCCGGCGCGCCAGCCGGGCCATGACGAGCACCATCAGCGAGCCGACGACGGCCGACGCGATCCGCCACCCGAACGGGTCCATGCCCCAGAAGTGCTCGCCGAGCGCGATCATCCACTTCCCCACGTCGGGGTGGACCGCCAGCGACGGGTCGCCGGTCCACACGTTGTGCACGTGGCCGGCGAGGATGTCGGTGTTGATGTCGGTCTTGGGGTGCCCGTCGGCGTCGGCCTTGTAGGTCTCGATGTAGCCGTTGTTGAGCAGCGACCAGGCGTCCTTGGCGTAGTACGTCTCGTCGAAGGCGAACAGCCGGGGCGTTCCGAGGTGGTAGAGCCGCAGCCCGAACGCGACCAGCGCGACACCGATCGGAGCCAGCCAGCCCACCAGCCGCTGCTGCCCGGAGAGGCGGCGGATCGGGCTGATCGCCCGCTCGCGGGCCGACGGCACCGGCGACCCGTCCGCCCTCGTCGAGAGGCCGACCACCGACGCGGCGGGCGGGCGGTCCTCGACGGCGGTCACGGAGGACAACCCTAGGGCGCAACCCCTGGCGCCGTGTCCAGAACGTGGCCGTCCGGCGCGTTGTGTGGGACCGGCGGTTCTGGGTACGGGGCACGGCGACGAATTCAGGAAACAAGTGTTCACTGGAAGGCCCGACCATGGTGACGCAGACCCCCGAGGCGGTGTCGTGGGAACGCCTGCGCCGCGTGGGCAGCAAGCTGACCACGCCGCTGCTGCCCGACGACTACCTCCAGCTCCTCAACCCGCTGTGGAGCTCGCGCGAGCTGCGCGGCCGCGTCGAGGAGGTGGTGCCGGAGACCGAGGACGCCGCCACGCTGGTGATCCGGCCCGGGTGGGGCTGGCGCTACCACCACCGGCCGGGGCAGTACGTCGGCATCGGCGTGCAGGTCGACGGCCGCTTCGTCTGGCGCTCCTACTCGATCAGCTCGCCACCCCGGCGGCGCGGACGCACGATCGCGATCACGGTCCGCTCGATGCCCGAGGGCCGGCTGTCCAGCCACCTGGTGCGGGGCCTGGAGCCCGGCACGATCGTGCGGCTGGCGCTGCCCCAGGGCGACTTCGTCCTCCCTGACCCGCCGCCCGCGAAGCTGCTCTTCCTGGTGGCGGGCAGCGGCATCACGCCGGTGATGTCGATGCTGCGCACCCTCGACCGGCGCGGCACCATGCCCGACGTCGTCCTGCACTACTCCTCGCCGACCGCCGAGCGGATGATCTTCCGCGACGAGCTCGGCGCGATGGCCGAGCGCCACCCCGGCCTGACGTTCCACCGGCTGCACACCGACACCGACGGCATGCTCGCCCTGGCCGACCTCGACCACATCTGCCCGGACTGGCGCGAGCGCGAGACGTGGGCGTGCGGGCCGGCGCCGATGCTGGACGCGATCGAGGCGCACTTCGCGGACGCCGGCCTGGAGGAGCGCCTGCACCTGGAGCGGTTCTCCCTCGACCTGGCCGGCGACGCCGACGGCGGCGGGACTCTCACCTTCCGCAACTCCGGGAAGACCGTCGACGTCGACGGGGCGACCACCGTGCTGGAGGCGGGCGAGGCGGCCGGTGTCGGCATGCCCTACGGCTGCCGGATGGGCATCTGCCACACCTGCACGGTGACGCTCGTGTCCGGCGCCGTGCGCGACCTGCGCAGCGGCGCGGTCTCCGACCAGCCCAACGAGCAGGTGCAGACCTGCGTCACCGCGGCGCAGGGCGACTGCGTGCTCGACATCTGACCCACCGAACATCGACCAGACCTCATCCATCGACACACCGGAGGACACCCATGGCCATCGCCGACGTCAAGGAGTACACCCACCTCACCCCCGAGGACGTCGAGCAGCTCGGACGCGAGCTGGACGCCATCCGCGCGGAGATCGAGGAGTCACGCGGAGCCGCCGACGCGGCGTACATCCACCGCATGATCAAGGTGCAGCGCGGCCTGGCGTTCACCGGACGCGTCCTGCTGCTGCGCAGCAGGAACAGGCTCGCGTGGGCCGGGGGAACGGCCGCCCTCGCGCTCGCGAAGATCCTCGAGAACATGGAGATCGGCCACAACGTCATGCACGGGCAGTGGGACTGGATGAACGACCCCGAGATCCACTCCTCGAACTGGGAGTGGGACACCGCCCAGCCGGCAGAGCAGTGGAAGCACAGCCACAACTACGTGCACCACCAGTTCACCAACGTGCTCGGCCACGACAACGACATCGGCTACGGGATCCTGCGGATGGCCCGCGAGCAGCGATGGAGCCCGGCCAACCTCGGTCAGCCGGTCTACAACGCGCTCCTCGCGGCCCTGTTCCAGTGGGGCGTCGCGCTGCACGACCTCGACATCGAGGCGATCCGCCGGCGCGAGAAGGACCCGCGGGTGATGGCGCGCCAGCTCAAGCAGATCTGGCGCAAGGGCCGCAACCAGGTCCTCAAGGACTACGTCGTGTACCCGGCGCTGTCGGGCCGCTCGTGGCGGAGCACCCTGACCGCCGACGCGACCGCGAACCTGCTGCGCAACCTGTGGGCCTACGCGATCATCTTCTGCGGCCACTTCCCCGACGGAGCCCTGGTCTTCACCGAGGAGGAGCTCGAGGACGAGACGCGCGCCGAGTGGTACCTGCGGCAGATGCTGGGCTCCGCCAACTTCGAGGGCGGCCGCCTGCTGCACATCGTGTCCGGCAGCCTCGGCTACCAGATCGAGCACCACCTCTTCCCCGACCTGCCGAGCAACCGCTACCCCGAGATCGCGGTGAAGGTGCGCGCGCTGTGCGAGAAGTACGGACTGCCGTACACGACCGGGCCGTTGCACCGTCAGTACGGCCAGGCCCTGCGCACCATCATGAAGCTGACGCTGCCCAACCGGTTCACCACGCCCGACAAGCACGAGGTGAGCGAGGTCGAGGTGCCGCACGGCCGGAAGAGCGACAGCGAGCGTCCCTCGCGACGGGCCGAGACCGGTGCCTACTACCGGACCGGGTCGTGACCGAGCCGTTCGCGTGGCGCGAGGTCGGGGCCGACGACGGCTTCGAGGGGGTGGGCGGTCTCGACCGCGCGCGGGTCGTGCAGTGCGCGCTGAGCCGGATCTGCGGGGTGTGCGGGGAGTCGCTCGGGCGTCCGATCGCGTTCGTCGGGACCAGCGCCGAGGAGGGCCGCAACGCCTTCCACTGCCCGCCGCTGCACGTCTCCTGCGCCGCGGCGCTCGCCGCCCGCCCCGACGCCGACCCCGGCTGGCGGCTGGTCACCACGCCGGCGTACGAGTTCGTTCGGCCCGCCACGGAGGACGCCGACCGCCGCCCCCGCTTCGAGCCGCACCGGCAACTGTCATGATCGGGACGTGCTCGTGCTGGCAGGGACCCCGATCGGACGGCCGGGGGACGCGTCGCCGCGGCTCGCGGAGGAGCTCGCGACCGCCGACGTGATCGCGGCCGAGGACACCCGGCGGCTGCGCCGGCTCGCGAGCGACCTCGGCGTCGAGCTCACCGCGCGGATCGTGTCGTACTTCGAGGGCAACGAGCAGGCGCGCACCCCGCAGCTGGTCGAGGCGCTCCAGGCCGGCGAGCGGGTCGTGCTCGTCACCGACGCGGGCATGCCGAGCGTGTCCGACCCCGGCTACCGCCTGGTCGCGGCCGCCGTCGAGGCCGAGCTGCCGATCACCGCCGTACCGGGGCCGTCGGCGGTCCTCACCGCCCTCGCGGTGTCCGGTCTGCCCGTCGACCGGTTCTGCTTCGAGGGCTTCCTGCCGCGCAAGGCGGGGGAGCGGGCCCGGCGCCTCGCCGACCTCGCCACCGAGCAGCGCACGATGGTCTTCTTCGAGTCCCCGCACCGCACCGCCACCTCGCTCGAGGCGCTGGCCGAGGCCTTCGGCCCCGAGCGGCGCGCGGCGGTCTGCCGCGAGCTCACCAAGACCTACGAGGAGGTACGCCGCGGCGGTCTCGCCGAGCTTGCCGCCTGGGCCGCCGACGGGGTGAAGGGCGAGATCACCCTCGTCGTGTCCGGTGCCGAGGCCGTCGCGAGCCTCGCGACCGACCCGGCTAGCCTCAAGGCGGCGGTCGCCGCGCTCGAGGCCGAAGGCATGCGGCGCAAGGAGGCGATCGCGGAGGTGGCGGTCCGAGCCGGGCTGCCGAAGCGCGAGGTCTACCAGGTGGTGCACGTTGACTGAGGCAGAGCTGATCCAGGTCGAGCGCGACGGGCTGGTCTTCGACGTCCGCGACGACGGACCGCGCGACGGCGAGGTGGTCGTGCTGCTGCACGGCTTCCCCGAGCGCGCCACCTGCTGGCGGTACGTCGCCCCGCTCCTCAACGCTGCCGGCTACCGCACCCTCGCGATGGACCAGCGGGGGTACGCGCAGGGCGCCCGCCCGCCGCGACGTCGCGACTACCGCGTCCCCGAGCTGACCGCGGACGTGCTGGCCGTGGTCGACGAGCTCGTCGGTCCCGACGCCCGCGTGCACGTGGTCGGCCACGACTGGGGCGCGATGCCCGCGTGGATGCTGGCGCTGCACCACCCCGAGCGGGTCCGCACCCTCACCGCGGTGTCCGTGCCCCACCCGCAGGCGTTCCTCAAGGCGATGGTCCGCTCCACCCAGGGCCTGAAGTCGTACTACATGGCGCTCTTCCAGCTGCCGCGCCTCCCCGAGCTCAGCGCGCGCAAGGGCCCGGTCTTCCGTCGCGCGCTGCGCGACGCCGGCATGACCCACGACGACATCCGCCGCGTCTACGAGGAGGTCGTGCACGACGGCGCCCTCCCCACCGCCCTCAACTGGTACCGGGCCCTGCCGCTCGGCGACCCGCGCTACATCCGCGGGCAGGTGACCGTGCCGACGACGTACGTCTGGAGCGACGGGGACGTCGCCCTCGGCCGCTGGGGTGCGGAGCACTGCACCGACTACGTCGACGCCGACTACACCTTCGTCGAGCTGCCCGGCGTCAGCCACTGGATCCCGACCCAGGCTCCCGAGCAGCTCGCCGAGGCGATCCTGGAGCGGGTGCGCGGGTGAGCCAGGAGCGGCCGCCGGCGCCCGAGCCGCTCCCGCACCCGGTCGTCGACAACCACTGCCACCTCGACATCGCGCGCGGCGAGGAGCCTGCGACCCCCGTCGAGCAGGCGCTCGCCGAGGCCGCCGCCGTCGGCGTCCCCCGGATCGTGCAGATCGGCTGCGACCTGCCGACCGCGCGCTGGGCGGTCGAGGTCGCCGCGCGGCACGACGCGATCGTGGCCGGCGTCGCGCTGCACCCCAACGAGGCGCCCCGGCTGGCGGCTCAGGGCCGGCTCCAGGCGGCGTACGACGAGATCGAGGCCCTCGCGCGCACCCACGACGAGGTGCGGGCGATCGGGGAGACCGGCCTGGACGCCTTCCGCACCGGCGAGGACGGGCGGGCGGTCCAGCGGGAGAGCTTCGCCTGGCACGTCGACCTGGCCAAGCGGCTGGGCAAGACGCTGGTCATCCACGACCGCGACACCCACGACGAGGTGCTCGATCTCATCGACGCCGTCGGCGCGCCCGACCGGTGGGTCATGCACTGCTTCTCCGGTGACGCCGACTTCGCGCGGGCGTGCCTCGACCGGGGTGCCCATCTCTCCTTCGCGGGCACGGTGACCTTCGGCAACGCCGAGCCGGTCCGGGAGGCGCTGCGGATCGCGCCGCGTGACCGGATCCTGGTCGAGACCGACGCCCCGTTCCTGACGCCGACCCCCTACCGGGGTCGCACCAACGCGTCGTACCTGATCCCGCTGACGATGCGTCGGATGGCCGCCGAGCGCGGTGACGACCTCGCCGAGCTGTGCGCCGCGGTCGACGCGAACACCGAGGTGGCCTTCGGCGGAGCCTGGTGACCCCCTCGGTGTGACCCGTGTGACGGAAGTGGCCCTTTTCGGGTGACTCCGCTCACCTGGACGGGCCAAAGTGCTTGCTGGAGTTTGCGTTTGACCCGTGTATCGGGTGCCCTAGTGGGTAACGGCCGGGATCGGGAAGCACCACCTCCAGCCAGCAACCCAGCGTCACGGAGCACCACGCGTGGCCCAGGGAGACCTTCTTCGGGGAGGGTCGCTGGTTGCCCGAGGCCCGGGGAGCACTACGTCTGGAGCCCCGTGCGACATCCGCGGACCCTCACCACGACCACCCTCACCTCAACCTTCAAGCGCCTCATCCAGAGCCGCACCGCCTTGGCCGTGACCGCCGCGTTCGTGCTGGTCGCCGTGGCGGGTGTGACGGCCGGATACCGGGCGATGACCACCTCGGTCACCCTCTCCGTCGACGGCAAGGACCGCCAGGTCCGCGTGTTCGGCGACACCGTCGGCGACGTGCTGTCCGCCGAGGGCATCCACCTCGGCAGCCGCGACCTCGTGCAGCCCGCCGTGGACGAGACGGTCCACGACGGCTCGAAGATCGCCGTGCTCTACAGCAAGCCGATCACCCTGACCGTGGACGGCAAGAAGTCCACCCACTACGTCACCGCGTCGTCGGTAGAGGGCGCCCTGGAGCAGATCGGCACCGTGTACGCCGACGCCCAGCTCTCGCTGAGCCGCGGACTGTCGCTGGACCGCAGCGGCGCGACGATCGACGTCATCACGCCCAAGAAGCTGCACCTCGCGATCGCCGGCCACAAGGTCGTCACCCGCAAGGTCCCGGCCCTGACCGTCGGTGACGCGCTCGCCGCGGCCGGCGTCCACGTGGACAAGCGCGACATCGTCAAGCCGGGCCGCGCCACGCGCGTGCACACCGGCGAGAGGATCACCTTCACCAACGTGACGGTCAAGACCGTCAAGGTGAAGGACGAGAGCTACGAGCTCGCCGCCATCCACCACGAGGACTCCTCGGCCTGGAAGGGCACCGAGACGGTGGTCCGCCAGGGCAAGCCGGGCACCCGCGACGCGACGTACCGCGTCGTCCGGCACAACGGCAAGGTCTTCCGTCGCGTGCTGGTGACCTCGAACGTGCTCCGCCCGGCCGTCGCCGAGGTCGTCAACGTCGGCACCAAGCAGGCCAGCTCCGGCGGTGGCATCAACCTCGCGAACGCCGCCATGTGGGACCGCATCGCTGCCTGTGAGTCGGGCGGCAACTGGTCGATCAACACCGGCAACGGCTACTACGGCGGCCTGCAGTTCGACATCGGCACCTGGCTGAGCGCGGGTGGTGGCGACTTCGCCCCGCGTGCCGACCTGGCCAGCCGCGCCGAGCAGATCACCGTGGCGAACCGCGTCTACGCGAGCCGGGGCCTCTCGCCCTGGGGCTGCGCACACGCCGCCTGATTCGCCGAAAGAAGGGTTCTGGCCCTTCGAAAGACGGCTTGTGGCCCACCGAGATCGCGATCTCGGTGGGCCACAACGCTTCTTTCGGCATCTCGGATGCTCGGCGCGACGAGGCGGGCCCCTAGGCTGACCCGCATGGTTCGGCTGCTGGGTCCCGCGGAGGTACGCGAGCTCGCCGCCCGGTTCGACATCCGGCCGACCAAGCAGCGCGGGCAGAACTTCGTCATCGACGCCAACACCGTGCGCCGGATCGTGCGCGAGTCGGGGGTGGCCGAGGACGAGGTGGTCCTCGAGGTCGGTCCCGGCCTGGGTTCGCTGACCCTGGCCCTGCTCGAGGTGGGCGCCAGCGTCACCGCGGTCGAGCTCGACGACGCCCTCGCGGCCGCGCTGCCCGGCACCATCGCCGACTTCGCGCCCGACGCGGCCGACCGCCTCCGCGTCGTCAACGCCGACGCGCTCAAGGTCACCGAGATCCCCGGTCCGCCGCAGACGGCGCTCGTCGCGAACCTCCCGTACAACGTCTCGGTGCCGGTCCTGCTGCACCTGATGGCGCTGCTGCCGAGCCTGCGGCACGGCCTGGTGATGGTGCAGTCCGAGGTCGCCGACCGGCTCGCCGCGCCCCCGGGCTCCAAGACCTACGGCGTCCCGTCGGCCAAGGCCGCCTGGTTCGCCGACGTACGCCGGGCAGGCGCGATCGGCCGCAACGTCTTCTGGCCCGCCCCCAACGTCGACAGCGGTCTCGTCGCGTGGACCCACCACGACCCGCCGACCAGCGCGGTCTCCCGGGAGGCCGTCTTCGCGGTCATCGACGCGTCCTTCGCCCAGCGCCGCAAGGCGCTCCGTGGTGCGCTGCGCACGCTGGCCGGATCGGCTGAGGCCGCCGAGGCGGCCCTCGCCACGGCCGGCATCGACCCGCTCGCCCGCGGGGAGTCGCTCGGCATCGACCAGTTCGTCGCCATCGCCGAGGCGCTCGAGGCCCAGCGATGAGCGCCGCCGTCTTCGACGACCCGGAGCCGAGCGTCACGGTCCGCGCGCCTGCGAAGATCAACCTGCAGCTCGCCGTCGGTGCGCCCCGGCCGGACGGCTTCCACCCACTCGCCACCGTCTACCAGGCCGTCGCGCTGTACGACGACGTCACCGTCAGCGAGGCCGAGGACTGGTCGGTGCGGCTGGCCGAGCCGATCCCCGGCGTACCCCTCGATGGGGACAACATCGCCCTCCGGGCCGGCCGCGCCCTGACCGCCCACCACGGCACCGAGCTCGCGGCCGAGATCGTGATCGCGAAGGGCATCCCCGTCGCCGGCGGGATGGCCGGGGGGTCCGCCGACGCGGCTGCCACGCTGATCGCCCTCGACCGGCTCTGGGACCTCGAGACCTCCGACGAGGACCTGCTCGCCATCGCGGCCACCCTCGGCAGCGACGTCCCCTTCGCGCTGCTCGGCGGCACCGCCAGCGGCATCGGTCGTGGCGAGCTCGTCACGGCCGTGCCCGACGCCACGCAGTGCTGGTGGGTCGCGGTGTTCTCCCACGAGGGCCTGGCGACGCCCCAGGTCTACCGGCACTACGACGTGGTCGCGCCGGACGCCGACCCCGAGCCGGCGCTCGACCAGGACCTGATCGGCGCCTTGGCGCTCGGCGACGTCGCCGCCGTCGCCGCGCACCTGAGCAACGACCTGGCGGCCCCCGCGCTGGCGCTGCGGCCCGACCTCGCCGCGACCGAGGCGGCGCTGCGGGCGACCGGCGCGCTCGGCGTACTGCTCTCGGGGTCGGGCCCGACCATGCTCGCCCTGTTCGACAACGGCTTCTCCGCGCGCGGGGCGCTGGCCGAGCTCCAGGAGCAGGGCCACGACTGCGCGATCGCGACCGGTCCGGTCGCCGGCGCGCACCCGGTGATCTATGGCTAACTTGCTCAACCTCGAGAAGGTCTCCAAGTCCTACGGCGTCCGCCCGCTGCTCACCGAGGTCTCCCTCGGCGTCGGCGCGGGGGAGCGGATCGGCATCGTGGGTCGCAACGGCGACGGCAAGACCACGCTGCTGCGGGTGATGACCGGCGAGGAGACGCCGGACACCGGGCGGGTCAGCCAGCAGCGCGGGCTGCTCGTCGGCTTCCTCCGCCAGCGCGACGACTTCGTCGACACCCACACCGTCCGCGAGGTGGTGCTCCAGGGCAAGGACGACCACGAGTGGGCCGGCGACGCCCGGCTGCGCGAGATCGTCGAGGTGCTGCTCGCCGGGGTCGACCTCGATCGACAGGTCTCCGGTCTGTCCGGTGGCGAGCGCCGTCGGTGCGCGCTGGCCGCCCTGCTGCTCGGCGACCACGACCTGATCATCCTCGACGAGCCCACCAACCACCTCGACGTGGAGGCGGTCGCTTGGCTCGCGAGCCATCTCGCCGACCGGCCGTCCGCGCTCGTCGTGGTCACCCACGACCGCTGGTTCCTCGACGCGGTCTGCCAGCAGACCTGGGAGGTCCACGACGGGGCCGTGGACACCTACGAGGGCGGGTACGCCGCCTTCGTGCTCGCCAAGGCCGAGCGCCAGCGCCAGGCCGCCGCCTCGGAGGTACGCCGCCAGAACCTGGTCCGCAAGGAGCTGGCCTGGCTGCGCCGTGGCGCACCGGCCCGTACGTCGAAGCCGAAGTTCCGCATCGACGCGGCCAACGCGCTGATCGAGGACGTCCCGCCGCCGCGGGACCGGATGGAGCTGCAGAAGTTCGCCACCCAGCGCCTCGGCAAGGACGTCGTCGACCTCGAGGACGTCGACTTCCGTCGCGGCGAGCGGGTGCTGCTCGACCACGCCACGTGGCGGCTGGGCCCCGGCGACCGGGTCGGCATCGTCGGCGTCAACGGGGCGGGGAAGACCTCCGTGCTGTCGCTGGTCGCCGGCACCGCCGAGCCGCAGCACGGCAAGGTCAAGCACGGTCGGACGGTCGCCCTGGAGCACCTCCACCAGCACGTCGACTTCGTCGACCCCGAGGCACGCGTCCTCGCCACCATCGAGGGCATCCGTCGCGTCACGAAGACCGCCGACGGCGAGATCACCGCGACCTCGATGCTGGAGCGGTTCGGCTTCACCGGCGACAAGCTGACCGCGCGCGTCGGGGACCTGTCCGGTGGCGAGCGCCGCCGCTTCCAGCTGCTCCGGCTGCTGCTCTCCGAGCCCAACGTGCTGCTCCTCGACGAGCCCACCAACGACCTGGACATCGAGACCCTCAACGTCCTCGAGGACTTCCTCGACGGCTGGCCGGGCACCCTCGTCGTGGTCTCCCACGACCGCTACTTCCTGGAGCGGGTCACCGACTCGGTCTGGGCCCTCATGGGTGACGGCAAGATCTCGATGCTGCCCCGCGGGGTGGACGAGTACCTCGAGCGCCGTACCCCCCGAGACCCGGGTTCTGGTGTGTCGAGACCCGCCTCCGGGTCGACCGAGACCCGGGTCTCGACCGGCCAGGAACCGGGTCTCGAGACACCAGAACCCGGGTCTCGGGTGAGGGCCGGCTCCGCCGAGGAGCGGGCCGCGAAGAAGACCCTGGCCCGCCTCGACAAGGTGCTCGAGCGCCTCGCCGAGCGGGAGGCGGAGCTGACCGAGGAGATGGCGGCGCACCTCTCCGACCCGGCCAGGCTGACCGAGATCAGCACCCAGCTCGGCGAGCTGCACGCGGAGAAGGAGGCCGCCGAGCTGGAGTGGCTCGAGGCCGCCGAGGTGCTCGGGTAGGTCAGTCGGCGTACGGGAGCAGCAGCCGGCGCAGCAGGCCGGCCAGCGTCTTCTGGTCGGCGGCCGAGAGGCCGCCCAGCAGGACCCGCTCGGCGTCGAGCAGAGCCCCGAACGCGCCGTCGACGGCGTCCTTCCCCTCGGGGGTCAGGCGGACGAGCACGCCGCGCCGGTCGGAGGGGTCGGGGTGACGCTCGACGAGGCCACGCGATGCGAGCCGGTCGACCCGGTTGGTCATGGTCCCGCTGGTCACCAGGGTCTCGCGCAGCAGCCGCCCCGGAGAGAGCTCGTACGGCGCTCCCGCCCGGCGCAGCGCCGCCAGCACGTCGAACTCCCACGACTCGATGTCGTGCGCGGTGAACGCCGCGCGACGCTCGCGGTCGAGGTGGTGGGCGAGCCGCGAGATCCGGCTGAACACCGCCACCGGCGCGAGGTCGAGGTCGGCACGCTCGCGCGCCCATGCCTCGACCAGCTCGTCGACCTCGTCCCGCATGGCGCAACTCTAACGGCGCCAAAGAATCTCGATGTCGAGAGATGGCCCTGGCTACGCTCGCACCCGTGGACCAGCCCTCGCGCACCACCGACCTCGGGACCGTCTCCATCACGTCGCTTCTCTGGGGCGACACCGACGGCACCAGCCGTCCGCTCGCGCTGCTCCTGCACGGGTTCCCCGACACCGCGCACACCTGGCGGTACGTCGCCCCGCTGCTGGTCGACGCCGGCTACCGGGTCGTCGCGCCCTTCACCCGCGGCTACGCGCCGTCCGCGATCCCGAGCGACGGCAGCTTCCACGTGCCGGCGCTGATGAGCGACGTGCTGGCCCTGCACGCGGCGTACGACGGCGACGAGCGCGCGCTGCTGGTCGGCCACGACTGGGGCGCGATCACCGCGAACGGGATCGCCGCGATGGACCAGCAGCCCTTCGCAGCGATCGCCGCGCTGGCGGTCCCTCCGCTCTCGGCGATGACCCCGACCGGAGGAGGCCTCGCCATCCTGCCCCGCCAGGCGACGATGAGCTGGTACACGCTCTTCAACCAGCTGCCCGTGCTTCCGGAGCGGACCTTCGACCGGCTGGTCGCCCACCTGTGGCGGCGCTGGTCGCCGCACTACGACCCGACCGACGAGCTCGCGCTCCTCGCGGAGTCCGTGCCCGATCAGGAGCACCGCAGCGCCGTCATCGGCTACTACCGCGCGCAGCCCCGGCCGTGGCAGATGCCGGCGACGTACGCCGACCTCCACCCGGTCTGGACGCGACCGCCGCAGGTGCCGGTCCTCTACCTGCAGGGTGCCTTCGACGGCTGCCTCGACCCGCGCTGGACGGGCGTCGTCCAGGACCGGCTGCCGGCGGGCAGCCGCACGTTCCTCGTCCCGAGCGCCGGGCACTTCCTGCAGCTGGAGCAGCCGCGCGTCGTGGCGAACCACGTGCTCGGCTTCGTCGAGGCGCGCCAGGCGTCGCGGTAGGGACAGGCAGCCACCGGGGCCCTGCGGATGGGATGAGCCAACCCGAAGAATGGCTCATCCGTGCTGCGTGGCACCCCCCAGATGCCTCGCAGGCACACCCGCAGGTGCCCCGGTGCTGCCCTCGGCGGCCTCCCGGCCGTTGAAGGCCCGGAACGGCGCCCCCACGCCGTTCCGGGGGTCTTGTTCCCGACACAGGTCGATGAGCGCGACGACGAGCGCCGCGGTGTGGTCGTCGCCGGTGTGGGCGGCGAGCTCGACGAGCCGGGTGGAGTACGCCGACCAGGGGTCGGCCACGAGCAGCGCCATGTGGTGACGCCACTCGGCAACCGTCCCGTGCCGGATGATGTCGACGACCTCTTCCGGGGCGTCGATGAGCGGCACGCTCCAGCGCGGGTCGAGGCCCTGGGTCAGCAGCGCGTGACCGCCACGCAACGACGTGGCGGCGACGCCGGAGGCGATCGTCAGGGAGCACCCGTCGGCGATCAGCCGCGCGCGCAGCTGCGGCGCCAGCATCCGGCGGATCGCCCGCGTGGTCAGCGGCAGCGCGAGGTGGTTCTCCAGCACCGCGGAGTGCCCGTGCTGGAGCCTGGCCAGGTGGTCGTGGCCGAGCAGGTCGGCGAGGTCCGCGAGTGCCTCGTGGTCGAGGACGTCGTCGAACGCGGCCAGGGCGAAGAGGTTCGCCGCTGCCGCGGTCGCCGCCAGGGCGTTGCTGGCGTCGCTGCCGTCGCCGTCCGCGACGAGGTCGAGGAGGCGCTCCCAGGCGTCGAGGTCGCGCGGGCGTACGCCCGCGGCCCGGTCGAGCACCTCGGTGAGGATGGTGAGGGGCCGCTGGTGGCCCGGCGCCACCCTCCGTCGCCGGGCCACCAGCAGCTCCCGCTGGACGCTCGCCCGTCGGGCGAGCGCGTGAGGACGCAGGTCGATGACGCGGTGAGCCGGTGTGCTCATCGGTTCTCCTCTCGTCATCGACGACCCCTAGCGGGCCTCACACCGGACAAGACGCGTGACGTTTCGGAACATCACGCCGTTTTCTCGGGAATCCACGAAAATCTCGTGAAGTGGCAAGATCGAGGCAGCACAGCACCGGGACCGGGGGGTCAGAGGCATGGCGGACGACGCGGGAGTCGCGCTCGAGGAGCAGCTGCTCCAGCGCGTCCGCGCGGGCGACTCCGGTGCGTTCCAGCAGCTGTACGACGACCACGTCGACGGGGCGCTCCAGCTCGCGCGCATCCTGGTCGGCCGCGACGGGGCCGACGAGCTCGTCTCGGAGTCGTTCGCGCGCGTCCTCTCGGCCCTCTCCGGCGGAGGCGGCCCCACCACGAACTTCCGCGCCTACCTGCACGTCACCATCCGCAACGGCTACCGCGACACCTTCCGCACCGCGCAGGAGGCGCCGGTCTCCGACCAGCCGTGGCTGCTCGACGAGGCGACCCCGACCGTCGAGGAGATGGTCGACGGGCTGGACGAGAGCGTCGCCACCGATGCGCTGACCACGCTCCCCGAGCGCTGGCAGCAGGTGCTCTGGCACGTTGAGGTCGAGGGCCGCAAGCCCGCCGAGGTCGCCGAGCTGATGGACCTCTCGCCGCGGACCGTGTCCTCGCTGGCCCACCGGGCGCGCGAGGGCCTCAAGCAGGCCTACCTCGACCTGCACGCAGGCCCGGAGCCGGCAGCGGAGGAGTGCCAGTGGGTCCACGCGCGGATGAGCAAGTCCGCACGCGGTGACCTCAGCGCCCGTGCCCAGCGCAAGCTCGACCAGCACCTCGACGAGTGCGACGACTGCGCGGCCGCGTTCCTCGTCGTCGATACGGTCAACCAGCGGCTCGCGGCGTACGTGCTGCCCCTGGTGCTGCTCGGCATCGTCCCGGCCTCCGGCAAGGTCGTCGTCTGGCTGGCCGCGGCCGCGGGCGGCACCGCGGTCGCCGGTGGGGTCGCGGGTGGAGCGACGACCGGTGCGACCGGTGGAGCGGGTTCGGCCGGTTCGGCCGGGTCCTCCGCAGGCGGGCCGATCGCCGCGGCGGTGGCGGTCGCCGCGGTCGTGGCGGGTGTCGCAGGCGGTTCCTGGGCGCTCGTGGCGCACCTGAACGGCAGCAAGGCCCCGGCCGCGGCGAACGCCCAGGTGTCCGCACCGGCCACCACGGGTGCGGCTGCGACGCACAGCACCGCCCCCCGCTCGAGGTCGACGCACTCGGCGGCGGCCCGGCCGGTCGTTGCACCGACGTCGGTCGCCCCGGTGGCACGTCCGAGCTCGGCGCCGACGTCCGCACCGACCTCCGCGCCGACGTCCGCACCGACGTCCGCACCGACGTCGGCGCCGACCTCTCCGCCCACGACGCCGACCACCCCGACGAGCGCGCCCGCGACGACCCCCACCACGCCGTCCGCCACCTGCGGCGCTGACGTCGTGTGCACGCTGCTGACCTCGGTCTCGCGGATCGTGGAGTCGGCTACCGGCATCCAGCTCGTCACCCAGGTCGGCACGAACGGCGGCCCGGCCCGCGTGGTCACGGTCTCCTTCGCGTTCGACCGCCCCGCCTCTGTAGCCGCCCGCCCGAGCGACTGGACCTGTGCGGACGGCAAGAAGGGTGGTGCCCTGGGCAACGGCCGGGTGACCGACGTTGCCTGCACCTTCCAGTACGCCGGCACCCAGCCCCCCGCGCTGACCCTGGACGTCGCGTACCCGTCGAGTCAGCAGCCGCTGAGCGGGACCGTGACGATGCAGTCGGGCGGGGACACCGCGACCCAGTCCTTCACCGGCTGATCCGGCAGCGGTGGGCCAGGCGGTTGCCGGGCGCGCTCCGGTGGGCGCCCGTGTCCTCGGAGCGGTCGGCTCGGTGCTGCTCGTCGTCGGCAGCTACGCCTTCAACCGGCTGCCCCAGGGCACCTGGAACGACCGGTCCGCGCTGCTGCGCCAGTGGCGGGGCCTCACCCACGCGGAGACCTACGGTCTGCTGCTGTGTGCACTCGGCCTGGTGCTGCTGACGCTCGCCTGGGCACTGTTGGTACGTCGCGTCCGCGGCCGCCCCGACGGCGTACGCACCGTGGTGGTGACGCTCCTCATCTGGGCGCTGCCGCTGTTCCTGGCAGGACCCGTGTTCAGCGGGGACGGCTGGAGCTACGTGGCCACCGGGTTCCTCACCGGCCACGGGCACGACCCCTATCACGTCGGTGCCGACACGCTGCCGCTGCGGCTCCGGTCGGGCGTGAGTCCCGCATGGCTGAGGACGCCCACGCCGTACGGGCCGGTGCCGCTGCTCTGGGGTGCGGTGTTCTCACGCGCGACCTCGGACCCGTGGCTGCTGTTCGGTGCCTACCGCCTGCTCGCACTCGGTTCGCTCCTCGGGCTCGCCTGGGCGGTGGCCCGACTCGCCCGGAGGCAGGGGATCGACCCGGGCGTCGCGGTGGCCCTGGCCTGCGCGAGCCCGTTCGCGGTCGCGCACGGCATCGGTGGCCTGCACAACGACGTGCTGATGGTCGCGCTCGGTGCGGCTGCCCTGGCGATCGCGGGGGAGCGGCACTGGGCGTTCGCTGCGGTGCTGGTCGGTGCGGCTGCCGCGGTGAAGATCCCCGGCGCGCTGTTCGCGGTCGGGGTGGTGCTGATGTCGCTCCCGGCGGGTGCGTCGTTGCTCGCCCGGCTGGCGCGGGCGGCGCAGGTGGCGGTGGTCGCCGTCGTCGTGCTGCTCGTCTCGGGGCTGCCGGCGGGCTTGGGCATCGGGTGGCTGTCCGCCTTGAGCGTGCCTGACTCCGGTCGGGTCCACCTGTCGTTCCTGGCGATGATCGGTGCGGCATTCGGGGCGAAGGTGCCGACGTACGTCTCGACGGGGATCGGCCTGCTGATCGCCTCCGCGATCCTGCTGCGCTGGCGCACCGGTCCGGACCGCAGCGCACTGGTCGGCGGGGCGCTGGCGATGCTGGCGATGACGGTGTTCAGCCCGGTGGTGCACTACTGGTACTTCCTGTGGTCCGTCCCGGTCCTGTGCGCCCTGCGGCTCTCGCGGACCTGGACGGCGGCCGTGGTCGCCGAGGTGGCGGCGCTCGGGCTGACCGCGGTGTGCGATCCCGCGCTGCGGATCGGCTGGCTGAGCGCACTCGGCGTCGTAGGCGTGTTCGGTGCGCCCGTGGCGGCGTACTACGTGACGCAGGCCCGGTTGAGGACCGTAGTTACCGACGAGTAACGTTCGCGGCATGAGCCAGCTGCACACCCTCTGGAAGACCACCACCGGCGTCCCGATCATCGGGAAGACCGTCGGCAAGCGGGTCTTCTCGGTGATCTTCAGCCAGAAGGCGCCGTACTTCGCCTCGATCCACGCCACCGTGACCGAGGTCCGGCCGAACTACGCCGAGCTGGTGATCCCGGCGCGCCGCTCGGTCAAGAACCACATCGGCACGATCCACGCGATCGCCCTGTGCAACGGCGCCGAGATGGCCATGGGCGCGCTGGCCGAGACGACGGTCCCGGCCGACAAGCGCTGGATCCCCAAGGGCATGAGCATCAGCTACACGGCGAAGGCCGACGGCCCGTCCGTCACCGTCATCGCCGAGACCGATCCCGAGCAGTGGGAGACCGAGGGCGACCTCGACGTCCGCGTCAGGGCGGTCACGGTCGAGGGGACGACCTGCTTCGAGGGCGTCATCAAGCTCTGGGTGTCCGCCAAGAAGTAGGGAGGTACGGCGTCCGCGCCGTACCCTTTTCCCTGTTATGAGCACGCGCACCTACCAGGTCCGCACCTACGGGTGCCAGATGAACGTCCACGACTCCGAGCGCTGAGGGCGGTCTGAGTCGGTTCGCTGACCGTGTGGATTCCTGGTTGCTGTGCGGGGAGTCTACGCGCTGCGGTCGTCCTCGAAACTTTCGACGTGGTCGACGCGTCACAGCCACTCGGGACGCTTGTCGATGGAAGGATTCACGGGTGAACCGCAGTCGGATTCTCGTGCTCGGTGCTGTCCTGGTCGCTGTTGTCGCGGTCGGGGCGGGTGCTCTGGCGCTGTCACTGCGCACCACTACCGGGCAAGTCGCGATGCCTCCGGACGCGGCGACACCCCAAGCGGTGGTGAAGGCCTACCTCGCCGCCATGAACGCGCACGACTGCAACACTGCAGAGGCGCTGTCGACCGGCAACGGCGTCCAAGAGACCCATCTCTGGTGCGACGACGTGGGCAGCCTGGGCAACATCAGCGTGCGTTCGGCGCTCCGCGAGAAGCCTGGGTGGTCCGGGCAGCCTGCGTCCGCCGAGGTCATGAACGTGCCGACCGAGTTCGACCTGGACTGGCGCGCGTTTCACGATGACGGTTCGCTGCCTGAAGGGCGTACCCCGTGGAGTTACTTGCTAGTGCGGCGCAGCCCCGACCAGCCCTGGCGCATCTTCGACCAGGGACAAGGCTGATTGCGCTACTACGAGCCGTCGCCCAGCGAGAGCGCGAGTGACCCGGCCTGCGCCTTCGTGAACGGCCCCACCTTGGTCGTCGTCGGCTTGCCCGTCTCGTGCAGGCTCTGAACCTGCTTATTCACCGTCAAGCGGTCGCCGTCCACGTCACGGTGCGTGATTGCGCAGGACTCCCCGATGCGTAGCCCGGCGTACAACATGAGCAGACCCCGCGGCTCGTGCGGAGAGGTCATCAACGCGAGTCGCAGGGTGTCCTCGCTGGGAAGGTCGTAACGCCGGGGCACGGCACGCGGAATCTTGATGGACCAGCCGAACACCGAGCGCACGGCGATGACCGTTGCCCTCCGAATGTTGGGGTTCTCGATGGACCAGATGCGCTCCAACACGTCTTCCTTGCTGGGGTCGGTGTCGAGGATGCCCAGACCGTCAAGCAAGCGTCGATACGACAACATCGTGGACCGTCTGAGGCCCCGTTCCAGTGCCGTCTCCGATAGCCGTTCCCGCGTGTTCACCACGTAACCTCTTCTCGTGATGAATCCCCACGGCGCGGCGCGCACCTATGCCGTTAAGACCTACGGGTGCCAGATGAACGTCCACGACTCCGAGCGGATCGGGGGCCTTCTCGAGGACGCCGGGTACGTCGCGGCTGCCGAGGGTGTGGACGCGGACGTCGTCGTGTTCAACACCTGCGCGGTGCGGGAGAACGCCGACAACAAGCTCTACGGCAACCTCGGCCACCTCGCGCCGGTCAAGGCCAAGAAGCCGGGCATGCAGATCGCGGTCGGCGGCTGCATGGCGCAGAAGGACCGCGACACCGTCGTGAAGCGGGCCCCGTGGGTGGACGTCGTCTTCGGCACCCACAACATCGGGTCGCTGCCGGCGCTGCTGGAGCGCGCGCGGGTGCAGGAGGAGGCGCAGGTCGAGATCCTCGAGTCTCTCGAGGTCTTCCCGTCCACCCTGCCGACCCGTCGCGACTCCGCCTACGCGGCGTGGGTGTCGATCTCGGTCGGGTGCAACAACACCTGCACGTTCTGCATCGTGCCGTCGCTGCGCGGCAAGGAGAAGGACCGCCGTCCCGGGGACGTGCTGGCCGAGGTGCGGGCGCTCGTTGCGGAGGGCGTGTCCGAGGTGACCCTGCTCGGCCAGAACGTGAACGCGTACGGCGTGGAGTTCGGCGACCGTCAGGCGTTCTCGAAGCTGTTGCGCGCGTGCGGCGAGATCGAGGGGCTGGAGCGGGTGCGCTTCACCTCCCCGCACCCGGCGGAGTTCACCGACGACGTGATCGAGGCGATGGCCGCGACGCCGAACGTGATGCCGTCGCTGCACATGCCGCTGCAGTCGGGCTCGTCGCGGCTGCTGCGCGAGATGCGCCGGTCGTACCGCCAGTCGAAGTTCCTCGGGATCATCGCGAAGGTCCGCGAGGCGATCCCGGACGCGGCGATCACGACCGACATCATCGTGGGCTTCCCGGGGGAGACCGAGGAGGACTTCCTCGAGACCCTGCACGTGGTGCGCGAGGCCCGGTTCTCGGGTGCGTTCACCTTCCAGTACTCCAAGCGCCCCGGTACGCCGGCCGCCACCCTGCCCGACCAGGTCGAGCCGTCGGTGGTGGCGGATCGGTACCGCCGCCTGGTCGAGGTGCAGAACCAGATCTCCTGGGAGGAGAACCAGGCCCAGGAGGGCCGCATCCTCGAGGTGCTGGTCTCCCAGGGCGAAGGCCGCAAGGACGCCGGCACCGGCCGCCTGTCCGGTCGCGCGCCCGACAACCGTCTCGTGCACTTCAACGGCTCGCTGCTCCCCGCCGGGGTGGACGCGCCGGTCCGTCCGGGGGACATGGTGACGGTGGAGATCACCCGCGGCGCCCCGCACTACCTGGAGGCCGACGGCGCCGTCCTCGCTGTCCGCCGCACCCGCTCCGGCGACGCCTGGGCCGCCCGCAACGGCGAGGGCCCGAAGGTGGCTGGGGTCGGGCTGGGCATGCCGTCCATCGGCGTACCCGCGCCCCTGCCGGACGCCCCCGCTTGCGGCTGATCCAGCTTCGTCGGCGACCCGTCCTGCACCTGCCTGCCGGCAGGTAAGCACTTACCTGCCGGCAAGCAAGTGGCGGAGCACGGGGACCGCAGTCGAGTCGCATCACGCCGCGGGGTCCGCCCAGAAAGGCCGCCCTCCGACGAGTTCAGCAATTTCGCGGTCGAGGATGGTGCGGGCGATGGCGCCCGACATCGGTGCGATCGGTGACACGGTCGCGAGCTGGATCCCGTCTGCCAGCGCCAACAGCCTCGACGTGGCCGTTGAGCTGAACGGCCTGCCGGTCCAGAGCTGGATCGCGCCGCGGAGGAGCCGGCGCAGCTCGGTGTCCGACGCGGCGACCTCGTCCGCGGTGCCGGGCTCACCGTCCTCCCAGTCGCTGCGAGCCAATTCGCGGAGTCCGAGCCAGATCCGCACGGCGTTCCGCTGATCGGGCGTCGATGGCACCGCGAGTCGCGGAGGAAGCCCTTCGGCGGACCGGAAGAAGTCACTCGACGCCCACGCCCGGAAGCGCTGGCCGAACCGGGCCACGATCATCTCGTGCAAGTAGATCGGGGGCGGACTCTGGCTTCGCTGCTCATCGATCTCCAGCTTGAGGCGGTGGGTGAGTCCCTGCCGAGTCATGCTGATGCCCGCCGCGATGGTGCCCATCGAGAAGCGGCTCACTCCCGCCCCCGCCAGCAGCCGCACCGCCGCATCCGTCACCTGGTCGTCCAGCGACCCCGAGAACGGCCTGAGGAAATCGTCCATGCCGCCAGCCCAGCACGCCCCTCCGACAGCGCGGTCCGTTGAGAGCACCTTCTCCACAGGGCATCCGCGAGGCGACGCCACCGCGAGGCTCGAGAACGACGAAGGCCGCCGCCGCGACGACGCATCGGTCGTCGACGGCAGCGGCCCACCGTGGGGCGGTGCGCCCCGGAGGTCAGGCGTTGGGGGCGGCCTGGTCTCCCTGGTTCTCCTGCAGACCGAGCGCTTCGCCGAGCTTGTCGCCGCCGGCTGCGATCTGGTCGCTGAACTTGCCGCCGGTCTGCTGGTCGATCAGGCCCTCGGCCTTGTTGAGCAGCTGCTCGGCCTGGTCGGGGTGGTCCGAGACCAGCCCCTCGGCAGCGTTCTTCGCGTCGTCCAGGAAGCTCATCGGCTGTCCTTTCAGTTGGGCGGGCCCCCGGTGTGCCCGCACTGCTTGTCACACTAACCGTGTGTCCGATTTGCACGGTAGGCCCGAGTCTGAAGGTTCGGTAAGTATTCCGATCGTCGCGATCGTGGGACCGACAGCGAGCGGCAAGACCAGCCTGTCCGTCGACCTCGCCCGGCACCTGGGCGCCGAGATCATCAACACCGACGCGATGGCGCTCTACCGCGGCATGGACATCGGTACGGCGAAACCCGCCCCGGCCGAGCGGGGCGGCGTACCCCACCACCTGCTCGACACCCTGACCGTCGACCAGCCCGCGTCCGTCGCCGAGTTCCAGGGATGGGCCCGCACCCTCATCACCGAGCTGCGCGCCCGCGGCACCACACCGGTCCTCGTCGGCGGGTCCGCGCTCTACACCCGCGCGATCCTCGACCGCTTCGACTTCCCCGGCACCGATCCCGAGGTCCGCGCGCGCCTCGAGCAGGAGCTCGCCGACCACGGAGCGGCTCCGCTCTTCGCCCGCCTCCGCACCCAGGACCCCGTCGCCGCCGACCGCATCGAGCCCGAGAACGGCCGCCGGATCGTCCGCGCCCTCGAGGTCATCGAGCTCACCGGCCAGCCGTTCAGCGCCCGCCTCCCGGTCCAGGAGTACGCCGATCCGCACACCGTCCAGATCGGCGTGCACATCGACCGGGAGACCCTCGACCGGCGCATCGACGCACGCGTGCAGAAGATGTTCGACGACGGACTCGTCGCCGAGGTCGAGCACCTGCTCACCGAGGGGCTCGCCGAGGGCCGCACGGCGTCCATGGCGATCGGCTACCGCCAGGTGATCGCCCACCTCCGAGGTGAGCTGACGAGGGACGAGGCCCAGCAGCAGACGGCCGCCGCGACCCGCAGGTTCGCCCGCCGTCAGCTGGCCTGGTGGCGCAACGACCCCCGCATCCACTGGGTCGCCTACGACGACCCCGACCGCGTGGTGAAGGCCCTCGCCGCGATCACAGGCGCTTGAGCGCCGTCTCCGCCGCCCAGAACCCGCCCATGCCGTGCACCCCGGCGCCGGGCGGCGTGGCGGCCGAGCAGAGGTAGACCCCGGACACGCCCAGCGAGTAGGGGTTCACAGCGGGCCGCGGCCGGAACGCGATCTGCATCGCGTCGTTCGCCCCCGCCCCGATGTCGCCGCCGACGTAGTTGGCGTTGTACGCCTCCATCGCGGCCGGCCCCCGCACCGTCGTGGCGACGATCCGGTCCCGGAAGCCCGGCGCGAACCGCTCGACCTGCGCGATGACCGCCTCGGTCGCATCACCCGTGTAGCCGTGCGGCACGTGCGCGTAGGCGTAGATCGGGTTGATCCCGTCCCGCGACCGCGACGGGTCCACGAGGTATTGCTGACCGAACAACACGAACGGCCGCTCCGGCATCTTCCCGCGCGACGTCGCTGCCTCCACGGCCACCATCTCGGCGGCCGTCCCGCCCAGGTGCAAGGTCCCCGCGCGCCGGCAGTCCGCATTGGTCCAGGGCACGTCGCCCTCGATCGCGAAGTCCACCTTGTACGCCGCCGGCCCGTACCGGTACCGGCCCAAGGCTCTCCGCACCCCCGCGGGCAACGCCGAGCCGACGATCGACAGCACCCCGGCCGGAGCCGTGTCGAGCATGACCACGTCCGGAGAGCCGAGCTCGGCCAGCGACCCGACCCGGACCCCCGTCTCCACCTTTCCGCCGTACGCCGCCAGCTCCGCCAGCAACGCGTCGGTGATCGACGCGCTGCCGCCCTCGGCGACCGGCCACCCGACCGCGTGCGCAGCCGCCGTCAGCATCAGCCCGACCGAGGACGTCAGCGGCCCACCCAACGACCCGAACTTGTGCGCCGCGACCCCGGTGAACAGTGCTGCCGCCGGATCGTCACGGAACCCCCGGGCCAGCACCGGCGCCGGTAGCAGGGCCTTCACTCCGAACCGTCCGAGGGTGATCGGGTGCCGCGGCACGTGCACGACCGGCTGGAACACCTCCTCGATCAGGTCGGGGAAGTTCCGCACTGCCGCCCCGAACAGCCGCAGCCACCGCTTCTCGTCGACCCCGAGCGACCGCGCCGACTCCGCCAGCGAGCGGGTCGCGATCCCGGCCCGCCCGTCGTCCAGCGGGTGCGCCAGGTCGACGTCCGGGTACAGCCAGCGCAGCCCGTGCCTCTCCAGCCCCAGCGAGGCGAAGAAGGGCGAGGCGACCCCGGTGGGGTGGAAGGCGGCGCAGTCGTCGTGGAGCAGCCCCGGCAGCGTGGACTCCGACGTACGGGTCCCGCCGCCCGGGCGGTCCGACGCCTCCAGCACGGTGACGGAGACGCCGGCCTGGGCGAGCCGGATCGCAGCGGACAGCCCGTTCGGGCCGCTGCCCACGACGACGGCGGTGGTCATGCCACGACATCCTTCCGGGACTCGCCCGTGGCCGTCCACAGCACCTGCAGCGGGATCGGGCCGTTCGGCAGCCACGGCTGCTCCTTGACGCAGTCGCGCACGTCCCAGGTACCCCGTTCGACCACGCCCAGCGCCGCGTCGATGATGCGGTAGTGCTGCGGCCGCGACGTCCGCCAGGGTGTCGCCTGCGACTCGCAGTAGGCCACCACGAGGTCACCCGGCTCCAGCCCCAGCCGCTTCTGGACGGCCGCCACGAGCCGCTCGTCGTGCAGGTGCCCGTCGCCGAAGTTCCAGCCCACGATGGTGTTGCAGACGAACTCGCCCTCGCGGACCGACCGGGTCTCGATGTCGTCGAGCCGGGCGAGGAGCACCGACAGCAGGCCGCGGCCCTGGCTGTGCATCGAGCGCCACGCGATCGCCTTCTGAATGGTCAGCTCGGCCTCGTCGGCCGGGTACGGCATCGGCGCCATCCGCTGCAGCTGGTCGACCTGGTTCTCCACCAGCGGGAGCTCGTTGAGCCGCTCCTCGATGCCGGGCTTCATGGCCCACACGGCCGACGCCCAGTTGCCGGCGTACTGCCGCATCGAGGGGAGGAAGGACACGAGGTCGGGGCGCAGGTTGCCGAGGATCGGGCCGAACAGCAGCAGCGCGAAGACCGGCACCAGCAGCAGCGGGTGCGAGAACTGCCAGATGTTGTAGACCGAGGCGTCGAAGCCCTGCCCGAAGCCGCCCCACAGCACGATCGCGATGTAGCCGAAGTAGACGTTCCACTCCAGCGGCACGGCCAGCGGGAAGGTGGAGGTGATGAAGATGTGGAAGATCAGCAGGCCGACGGCACCCAGCGCCGCGACGGTGTTGCTCGTCGTGAACAGCAGCACCAACGGGATGATCACCTCGACGGTCGTGCCGCCGACGTGCGCCATGAACCACGCCAGCCGGCTCGGCCGGAGGTCGTCGGGAGCCGCCCGGTAGTGCAGCCGCTTGACCAGGTTCAGCTGTCCGGGGGAGTTCGACACCATCGGCGGGACGACGTTGATGAAGTGCTCGCCCAGCTTGGAGACACCGGCGCCCACCCAGACCACGACGATGATGATCTTGAAGACGACGACGAGGTTCACGAAGTCGGCACCCGTCGCCGAGTCGCGCAGCGCGAGCGCGCCGAAGGTGGCGGAGAACAGCATGATCGGCAGGTACTGCTCGGAGCGGCCGGCCAGGAAGATCACCTTGTCGCGCAGCCCCATCAGCGGCATGGTCACGAGGATCGGGATGAAGGCGTACGCCGGCACCAGCTCCTGCGCGGCGACGCCACCGAGCAGCGCGCCATGCACCGGCGCCGCGTGGATCGCCAAGGGGTAGACCAGGCTGGCGAGCACCCCGACGAAGAGCACCACGTCGAGCACGGTCCGCTCGTCACCGCCGGTGCCGGGCACGTGCCGGCCCCAGGGCGCCATCCGGATGGTGCCGGGGCGGATCCAGTAGCGGATGTTGCCGAGCATCGGCACGAAGTGGCCGCACAGCGGCCCGAAGGCGCCGCCGAGGCCGATCACCTCGAGCAGCATCAGCCAGACCGCGAGCTTCTGGTAGACGACGATGTGGTCGAACCAGGTGCTGGGCTCGCCGACGTGGACGCCGGTCGTGGTCATCGAGGTGATCCACAGCCCGACCGCGAAGTACAGGCCGAGCATCTTCAGGATGTAGACCACGTGCAGCATCCGCGGGGTGTTGAAGCCGAGGGTGACCCAGTTGGTGGTCATCACCCTGATGCGTTCCTGCAGCGGCAGGGCGAGGACCTCCGCCGCGGCCATCGGCTCGGGAGCCGGCTTGATGAATCCCATGTCACTCTCCTGCCAGACGTGCGCGCAGCGCGGGCTTGTCGATCTTTCCGACGGGGTTCTTGGGCAGCGCCTCCAGCACGTGGATCGCCACGGGGACCTTGATCTTGGTCAGGTTCTCGCGGCAGCGCGCGATGAGGGCCTCGACGTCGATCTCCCCGTCGGGGACCGGCGCCACGAACGCGACCACGACCTCGCCGTACAGCGGGTCCGGGCCGCCGACGACGCTGGCCTCGAGGACCGCTGGGTCGTCGTACAGGACGTTCTCGATCTCCTTGGGGTAGAGGTTCTCCCCACCCCGGATGATCATGTCCTTGATCCGGTCGACGATCCGCAGGTAGCCGTCCTCGTCGAGGATGCCGACGTCGCCGGTGTGCAGCCAGCCGTCGCCGAGCGCCTCGGCGGTGGCCCCGGGGCGGTTCAGGTAGCCGCGCATCACGTTGCCGCCCTTGATGACGACCTCGCCGCGCTCGCCGGGGCCGACGAGGGTGCCGTCCGGCGCCATCGTCGCCACGGTCTGCCCGGGCAGCGCGACCCCCACGGTGCCGGGCTTGCGGACGCCCTCGACCGGGTTGCAGGTCGAGGCGCAGGTGCCCTCGGACAGCCCGTAGCCCTCCACGAGCGGGAAGCCGAAGCGGCGCTCGACGGCCGCGAACAGCTCCGGCGGAGCAGGAGCGGCGCCGCAGATCGCGAACCGCACCGAGCTGGTGTCGGTCGTGATCTGCTCGGGCAGCGCCACCAGGTGGCTGTAGATCGTCGGCACCGCGGAGAAGTACGTCGGACGCAGCTTCTCCACCCAGGTCAGGAACTCGACCGGGTGGAACCGCTGGAGCACCGACAGCTGCGCCCCCACCGACATCGGGGTCAGCCAGCTGACGCAGATCGCGTTCACGTGGAACAGCGGCAGCACCAGCAGGCAGTGGTCCTCGCTCGTCACGGCGATCGCCTCGCCCATGCTGGCGATCATCGCGGCGACGTTGGCGTGGTCGAGCATGACGCCCTTGGGGCGCCCGGTCGAGCCGCTCGTGTAGACGAGCAGAGCCAGGTCGCCGGCCTCCGTGGTGACCGGTGGCAGCGTGCCGGCGGGCGTCGTCGCGAGGTCGTCGACCGCGAGCGTCGTGGCGGCGCCGTACCGGGCGGTGGGATCCTCGGTGACGACCACGACCGCGCCGGAGTCGCCGACCTGGTGCCCCGCCTCGTTCGCGGTGAAGGTCGGGTTGATCGGGGTGGCCGCGGCACCGAGCCGCCACGCGGCCAGGATCGCCACCAGCAGCTCGACCCGGTTCGGCAGCTTGATCGCCACCACCGAGCCGCGGGCCACGCCGCGGGCGGCGAGCTGCTCGGCCACGGCATCGACCCGCCGGTCGAGCTCGCGGTAGGTCAGCTCGGTCTGCTCGTCGCGGACACAGGGGCGGTCGTCATACGTCGCCGGCCGGTGCCAGGGGAGGTGGGTGAGGGTCATCTGCGGCTCCTGCGGGTCGGATCTGTGGTCCGACGGTAGGTCCGGGCGTCGTCGTACTTCTTGGTCCTGCGATACAAGAGAGGGGCCGAGGTTCGTGCCAACCTGGACCTGGGCGCCCACCGACTTGGCTCCGGGCGCCAACGAGGACGAGGAGGCCGGCGGATGTCGAACCCGGACGAGGAGCTGCACGCGATCGCCGTGCTGATCTCCGAGCGCAGCGGAGAGCTGACCCGCGCCATGGTGGACGCCTTCGAGCAGCGGATCGCCGAGCTGCCGCGTGACCCGGCGCTGATGAACCTGCTCGAGGGCAGCTCGAGCTCCAACCTGGAGACCCTCGCGCACCTGCTGCGCGGGCACGTGCCGATCAGCGAGATCCGTGCTCCGTCCGCCGCCGTGGAGTACGCCCGTCGCCTCGCCCAGCGGGGTACGCCGCCCAGCGCGCTCCTGCGTGCCTACCGGCTCGGCCAGCAGCTCGTGCTCGCCTGGGCCAGCGACGAGATCGCGCAGCGGGCGGCCGACCCGGACCTGGCCTACCGCACCGTCCAGCTGCTGACGGCGGTGTCCTTCGACTACGTCGACGCGGTGTCCGAGGGCGTCGTGGCGGCGTACCAGGAGGAGCGCGAGCGCTGGCTCGCGAACCGCTCCGCGGTGCAGCGCGAGCTCGTCGACGCCCTGCTCCGCGGGGACAAGGTCGACCTGGCGGTGGCCGAGGCCGGACTGGGGCACCGGCTGCGCCAGCACCACCTCGGGCTGGTGCTGTGGACCGACGGCGCCGATGCCGGTCTGGCGGACGCCGAACGGCTGGCCGCCGGGCTCGCGCGCCGCCTCGCCGACGCGGGCCAGCCGCTCTTCGTGCCGCGGGACCGCGAGTCGGCGTGGGCGTGGGTCCCGCTCGGCCGTTCGGCGCAGGTCGACCCGGCGGCCGTCGAGGCGGCCGTGGCCGAGTCGGAGGCCTCCGTCCGCGTCGCCCTCGGCGTACCGGCGGCGGGGGAGGAGGGCTTCCGTGCGACGCACGAGGGCGCCGTCGCCGCGCAGTCCGTCGCCCAGCTCGGGACCAGCACCGCCACCGCCTTCTCGTACGCCGATCCGACGATCCGCGCTGCCGCCCTCCTCGCCCGCGACCTGCCCGCCACCCGCCGGATGGTGCATGCCGCGCTGGGTGACCTGGCCGAGGACTCCGAGGCCGCCGAGCGGATGCGCGAGACGCTGCTGGCCTTCCTCGAGGAGCGGGAGAGCTACGTGACCACTGCGGCCCGGCTGCACCTGCACAAGAACACGGTCCGCTACCGGGTCGAGAAGGCCCTCGAGACGCGCGGGCGGCCGCTGGCCGAGGACCGCCTCGACCTCGAGCTCGGGCTGATCGCCTGCAAGTGGTTGGGCTCCGCCGTACTCCCTATCCTGGGTGCGTGAGCTACCCCTTCCTCAAGGGCCACGGCACGCACAACGACTTCGTGCTGCTGCCCGACCCGGACGGCACCGTCCACGGCGACCTCGCCGTGGAGCGGGTGCGCGAGCTCTGCGACCGCCGGGGCGGGATCGGCGGGGACGGCGTGCTCCGCGCGCTCAAGGTGGTCGATCCTGTCGAGACCCAGAACCCCGCCGCCGAGTGGTTCATGGACTACCGCAACGCCGACGGGTCCATCGCCGAGATGTGCGGCAACGGCGTACGCGTCTTCGGCCGCTACCTGGTCGAGGCCGGCCTCGCGGATGGTTCCCGGCCGCTCGCGGTCGCCACCCGCGACGGCATCAAGGTGCTCACCTTCGACGGTGACCAGATCACCGTCGACATGGGCACCCCGAAGGTCCTCGAGGACACCGAGGTCTCGGTCGCCGGCCACACCTGGCCCGCCCGCCACGTCGACATGGGCAACCCGCACGCGGTCGCGTTCGTCGAGACGCTCGACGACGCGGGCGACCTGCTCACCCAGCCGGCGTACGACGCCGCGGTCTACCCGCACGGCGTCAACGTCGAGTTCGTCGTACGCCGCGGCCCCGACCACGTCGCCATGCGGGTCCACGAGCGTGGCTCCGGGGAGACCCAGTCGTGCGGCACCGGCGCCTGCGCGGTGATGGTCGCCGCGGCCCTCCAGGACGAGCCCGGCGGTCGACGCGACACCCCCTACCGGGTCGACCTGCCCGGCGGCACCCTCACCATCACCTGGACCGCCGACGACCGGATCGAGATGACCGGCCCCGCCGTCATCGTGGCCAGCGGCACCACCGACCTCTAGCTGAGTTGGGCCGAGCGCGGCTCCGCCGGCTCGGCCTCAAGGCACAGATCCGCTGAAGACAATGCGTGAGGAGGCGGCCGATCCGGCTCCCGCCGCGCTGCCGGCTAGGGAGCGGTCGGGGCGGCCGGAGCCCGGCGCCGACGCCGCAGCGCCAGCCACAGCGGCAGCCCGATCACCAGCAGCGGGATGCCGAACGGCAGCACCGCGCCGATCCCCGCCGCGACCGCGGTCGCCGAGACCACCAGCGCGTGCCAGCCGCGGTGCAGCCCGCCCACGAAGCCGGTCCGGTGCTTCGCGTGCTTGGCGGTCGCGCCGTGCGTGCGGACCCGGTCCACGGTGACGGTGATCGTCGACATCGTCGTCTGGTCCTTGAGGTAGGCCTGCTTCTGCTCGAGCGCGTTGAGCGATGCCTGGCGCTGCGTCAGCTGGCTCTCCAGAGCGATGACCTGACCGAGGGTGCGGGCCCGGCTCATCAGCTGCTCGATGCGCTGCAGGCTGGCCTTCTGGGCCCGCACCCGCACGCCCACGTCGATCACCTGGGTCGTCACGTCCTGGGTCGAGCTGCTGGCCGACTGCAGCGTGCCGAGACCCTTGATCGCGTTGAACGCCGCGTCGAACCTCCCGCTCGGCACGCGGACGGTCAACGTGTCGCTGCCGATCCTCCCCGCGTCGGCCTGGGTCTGCTCGTCGTCGACGCGCCCGCCGTACTGCGTGGCCGTGCGTCGCACGCCGGCAGCCGCCGCGGCCACGTCGCGGCTGCGCAGCTGCACGTCGCCGGTGTGGATGAGGGACCGCCGGCCGAGGGTCGGGTCCACGGGCGCCCTGCGTGCCACCTGGGCGATGCCGTCGAGCTCGCCGTGCGCGGAGCCCCGCGCGGTGTACGCCGGCGCGCCCGCCACCGCCTTGTCGAGGACCGGCCTCGGCGCGGCCGCGGCCGAGCCCGCGGACTCGTTCGCCTTCGTGGCGTGGGCGCCGCATGCCCCCAGCGCGAGCAGGCCGGCGACCGCGGCGGCCCCCACCGTCATCCTCGATCGCGTCATCAGCTTCATGAGGGAGTGACGCAACACGGGCGGAAGAGGTTCCCCTAGAGTCCGCTGCATGGAACTCACCGGATCCTCTGCCATCGTCACCGGCGGCGCCTCGGGCATCGGCGCGGCCGCCGCCCGCGCGCTCGCCGCCAAGGGCGCGACCGTCGTGGTCGCGGACCTGCAGGCCGACAAGGGCGAAGCCCTGGCCGCCGAGATCAAGGGCGTCTTCGCCCAGGTCGACGTCACCAACACCGAGCAGATCGGCGCCGCGGTCAAGGCTGCCGCCGAGATCGCCCCGCTCCGCGCGGTCGTCAACTCGGCCGGCATCGGCTGGGCCCAGCGCACCATCGGCCGCGACGGTCAGCTCGAGTCGGCCCACTCGCTCGAGGCCTTCACCAAGGTCATCGCGATCAACCTGATCGGCACCTTCGACATGGTCCGCCAGGCCGCGACCGTGATGAGCCAGAACGAGCCCGACGAGGACGGCTGCCGCGGTGCCATCGTCAACCTCGCCAGCGTGGCGGCGTTCGACGGCCAGATCGGCCAGGCGTCGTACTCGGCCTCCAAGGGCGGCGTCGTCGGCATGACCCTCCCGGTCGCGCGCGACCTGTCCGCGGCCGGCATCCGGCTCAACACCGTCGCCCCGGGCCTGATCGACACCCCGATCTACGGCGAGGGCGAGGCGGCCGAGGCGTTCAAGGCCAACCTCGGCCAGAACGTCCTCTTCCCCAAGCGCCTCGGCACCGGCGCGGAGCTGGCCTCGATGGTCGTCGAGTGCCTCACCAACTCCTACATGAACGGCGAGGTCATCCGCGTCGACGGCGGCATCCGGATGCCCCCGAAGTGACTGTCGTTGGTTTCGATACGCCTCCTCGCCTAGCGGCTCGTCGGCTACTCAACCAACGACCTGTCGTTGGTTGAGTAGCCCGAGCGAGGAACGAGCGAGGGCGTATCGAAACCAACAAGATCGAAACCAACGCAGAAGGGCTCCGCACCACTCGGTGCGGAGCCCTTCTGCGTTGCTGGGTGCTACTGACCCGCGACCGCGTCCAGCCACGCCTGCCCGTCGGGCGACCCGACGCCGGTGACGTCGTCGTAGCCGGTCCGGGTGTGGATGGTGAGCATGTCGCCCCGGTCGAACCAGCGGGCGCTGTAGACGTAGCCGTCGGTGGCGTCCAGGCCGTTCACGTAGTCCGCGCGGACCGCACCGGTCTCGGTGGCGTCCGAGGCACCGGTCACGTCGTAGGAGTGCGCGGCGGCGGCGTACAGGCTCGGGTTGGCCAGGCCGAACGCGTGCCCGGCCTTCTGGGCGGCCAGGGCCAGCATGCCGGCGTACAGCGGGGAGGCCAGCGAGGTGCCGCCGATGCGGTACTCGCTGTACTTCTGCGAGCCGTCGGGGAACCGCTGGGTCTCACCGACGAGCATGCCGGTGGTCGGGTCGCCGAGCGCGGAGACGTCCGGCACCGAGCGCATCGGCGCGCCGCCGTAGGTCTGCGAGATGTCGGACGGTACGACGCCGGCCTGGTACGACGGCTGCGCGAACAGCCGCGAGGTGCCGCCACCCGATCCGTACAGGTAGAACGGCGCGTTCCAGGTGCCGTTGGCGTTGAGCGTGCTCTTCGCGGTCTCCCACCCGGTCTCGAAGAGACGGTTGTTGTTCGCGTCGATGCCCATCGAGGTGCCGCCGACGGCGGTCACATACGGGCTCGAGGCCGGCCAGTCCGGCGTCGGCGCGACGGTCGGGTCGCCACCGGTCTCGTCGCCGTCGTCACCGCTGGAGAACAGCAGCGAGATGCCCTCGGCCGCGGCCTGGATCTGGGTGTCCAGGGACGGCTTGATGGTGCCCATCGGCAGCGCCTCGCCGCCGTACCCGTAGGAGTTCGACACGATGTCGGCGAGGTGCTTGTCGACGACGCGGTTCATCAGCGCGTCCATGTCGCGGCCGTTGTTGTTGGCACCGATGTAGACGATGTCCGCACCGGGGGCCATGGTGTGCACGGCCTCGACGTCGAGGGTCTCCTCGCCGGCCCAGCCGGCCGGGTCCATCTTCCGGTTCTGCGGCTTGTTCTGCGAGCCGTTCGTGATGATCTGGGTGAAGTGGCCCTTGATCGAGGGCAGCCCGTGCTTGGCCGAGTAGGTCTCGACGTCGCTGGCGATGTACGGCGACGCGAACGCGTCGATGATGCCGATCTTCACGCCACGGCCGTCGTTGCCGCGGTCGATCGCGTTCTTCATGCCGTAGGCGCCCTGCAGCTGCACACCGGAGTAGCCGCACGGCGAGAAGTTCCCCGGGTCGCTCGGCAGGGCGGTCCCGTCGTTGGTGGGCGTGCCGGCCACCGTCGCCTGCCCCCAGTACGCCGAGCACGGCTTGCCGTTGACGAAGACGTCGGGCGCCGGGGTGATCTGGTTGGCGTGGACGAGCATCTGCGACTCGTCGAGCCCCACGACGCCCTCGACGTCACCCGCGGCGGCCGGGACAGACAGCGGGGTGGCGTTGCTGCGGACGGTCCGACCGTCGACCTTGTACTCGGCGAACGAGGTGCTGAAGGTCGTGGCCGCCTGGGCGGCGGTGCCGGTCGCCTCGACGTACTTGCGGTTCGCGGGGAGGGCGCTCAGCGTGAACCCCTGTGCCTTGAGCCAGGTCTCCACCTGGTTCACGGTGGCGGTCGACGGGCTGAACTTCGCCCGGAACTGCGCCGGGGTCAGGAACTTGCCGTACTGCGCGTTGCCCGGCGTGGAGACCGCCGTGGCGAGGGCGGCGGCCTGGTCGGCGTGCTGCCAGGGCAGGTAGACCCGGAAGGTCACCGACTGGCTTCCCGGTGTGGCGGACACCTTGTGGGCGTTGTTCGCCCAGGACGGGACGCTTCCGGCGAGGGTGTGCCGGGGTGCGGCGTCAGCGCGACCGGGGAGTCCGGCGACGCCGGCGATCGCGCAGGCTGCAGCCACCGAGGTGGCCGCGGCGACTGCTCGGGTACGAGCGCGTGCCATGCGAGTTCCTTTCCGAGAAACCGACGGGAGGGCCCGAGATGGGCCTGGTTTGGGAACCTACCTCCGGTCTCGGCCGGTGGACAGGGCTGTGACCGGAAAGAAATACGGGAAGTCTTCCGGCCCCTCGACGGTTAGGCTGGTGATGCTCATGACGAACCGCGCAGATGACTTCTCCCTCGACTCCGAGCTCGCCGCCACCGAAGGGTGGGAGGGACTCGACGAGACCGACGAGCCCGACGACTTCGAGTCGGGGTACGCCGACGACCCGACTCCCGACACCGCCGACCCCACCACGGGTGCGATGGACCTCGCGGAGCGGCACGAGCTGCGCCGCGTCGCCGGCCTGCGCACCGAGCTCGAGGACATCACCGAGGTCGAGTACCGCCAGCTCCGGCTGGAGCGGGTCGTCCTGGTCGGTGTCTGGACCGAGGGCACCGTGGCCGACCACGAGAACGCCATGGCCGAGCTCGCGCTGCTCGCCGAGACCGCCGGCTCGGAGGTCCTCGACGCGATCTACCAGCGCCGCCAGACGCCCGACCCGGCGACGTACATCGGTCGCGGCAAGGTGGAGGGCCTGCGGGAGATCGTCCAGGCCAGCGGCGCGGACACCGTCATCTGCGACGGCGAGCTCGCGCCCTCCCAGCTGCGCAACCTGGAGGACCGGGTCAAGGTCAAGGTCGTCGACCGGACCGCGCTGATCCTCGACATCTTCGCGCAGCACGCGAAGTCCAAGGAGGGCCAGGCGCAGGTCGAGCTGGCGCAGCTGCAGTACATGAAGCAGCGGCTGCGTGGGTGGGGTGGCAACCTGTCCCGCCAGGCCGGTGGTCGGGTCGGCGCCGACGGCGGCGGCATCGGTGGTCGTGGTCCCGGTGAGACCAAGATCGAGACCGACCGGCGCCGGATCAACGACAAGATCGCCAAGCTGCGTCGCGAGCTCAAGGAGATGAAGGGCACCCGCGACACGAAACGTCAGGAGCGGCGGCGCAACCAGATCCCGAGCGTCGCGATCGCGGGCTACACCAACGCGGGGAAGTCCTCGCTGCTCAACCGGCTGACCGGTGCCGGCGTACTGGTCGAGGACGCGCTGTTCGCCACCCTGGACCCCACCACCCGGCGTACCACCACGCAGGACGGGCGGATCTACACGATGTCCGACACCGTCGGCTTCGTGCGGCACCTCCCGCACCAGCTGGTCGAGGCGTTCCGATCCACGCTCGAGGAGGTCGCCGACGCGGATCTGATCGTGCACGTGGTCGATGGCGCGCACCCCGACCCCGAGGGCCAGCTGTCCGCCGTGCGCGAGGTGCTCTCCGAGATCGGCGCCGCCGAGGTCCCCGAGCTCGTGGTCATCAACAAGATCGACGCCGCGGACCCGCTGGTGGTGCAGCGGCTGCTGCGCACCGAGCCGCACTCCGTCGCCGTCTCCGCGAAGACCGGCGAGGGCATCGAGGCCGCGATCGCCGCTGTCGAGGCGGACCTGCCCCGGCCCGGGGTCGCGTTCGAGGCGCTGGTGCCCTACGCGCGCGGCGACCTGATCGACCGCATCCACCGCGACGGCGAGATCGAGACCCTCGAGCACACCGCCGACGGCACCCGGGTCACCGGGCTCGCGTCGGAGGCGCTCGCGGGCGAGTTGGCGGCGTACGCCGTCTGAGACGAGCCCCCGCCGAACCGTCGGACCCGTCACCTATTGTTCTCGGGTGCCTGATCCCGAGAGTCCCGTCCGTTCGGTGCTCGCGGCCGCGGTGGAGGCGCTCGGCGGTCAGCCGCGCGAGGGCCAGGCGGCGATGGCGGAGGCGGTCGGCACGGCGCTGAAGGGCCACCAGCACCTCCTCGTCCAGGCCGGCACCGGCACCGGAAAGTCGCTGGGCTACCTGGTGCCCAGCCTGCTCCACGACGACCGGGTGGTCGTGGCCACCGCGACGCTCGCGCTGCAGCACCAGCTCGTCGAGCGTGACCTGCCCCGGCTGGTCGAGGCGGTCGGCACGATGCCCGGGGTCGACGCCAGCTTCGCGGTGCTCAAGGGCCGGTCCAACTACGCCTGCCTGCACCGCGTCCGCGAGGGCGCACCCGACGACCAGGGCGAGCTGATCCAGGCCGAGGCCGCGCTGGGCGCCCTGGGCAAGAAGGTCATGGAGCTCCGTGAGTGGGCCGAGGGCGAGTCCGAGTCCGGGGCCAGCGGCGAGCGCGACAACGCCCCGCGCCACACCGACAAGGAGTGGCGCCAGGTCAGCGTGTCCGCCCGTGAGTGCCTCGGCGCGACCCGCTGCCCGTTCGGCGAGGAGTGCTTCGCGGAGCGTGCGAAGGAGAAGGCGCAGAAGTCGCACCTCGTCGTCACCAACCACTCGTTGCTCGCGATCGACGCCATCGAGGGCATCCCCATGCTCCCGGAGTACGACGCCGTCATCGTCGACGAGGCGCACGAGCTCGTCGCCCGGGTGACCCAGGCGTCCACCGCGGAGCTGTGGGCGGCCGAGGTGGACCGGGCCGCGAAGCGCGCCGTCAAGCACGTCGAGGGCGAGGCCGCCCACGACCTGTCCGACGCCGCCGACACGCTGCGCGCGGCCCTGGGCGAGACCGACGCGGGCCGTATCGAGACCCTGCCCGAGGAGCTCGCCGATGCGCTGGCGCTGGTCCGCGACGCCGCGCGCGCCTGCATCTCGGCCTTCCCGCGTGCCGAGGCGGGCAGCGATCCCGACGCCGGGCTGGCCCAGGCGAAGGCCGGCGTGCAGGATGTCTTCGGCATCACCGAGCGCATGGCCGCCGCGTCCGAGGCAGACGTGCTGTGGCTCGCCGAGGGCACCGACCGGATCCCGCCCCGGCTCTGCATCGCGCCCCTGCAGGTGTGGGGCCAGCTGCGCGACAAGCTGCTCGCCGAGAAGACCGCGATCCTCACCTCGGCCACGCTGATGCTCGGCGGCGACTTCACCACCATCGCCACGTCGGTGGGCCTCAAACCGTCCGAGCGGGTGGAGGCCTCCGCCGCCCCCGCCGCTCGCAAGGAAGGCGTCGAACCGTGGGTCGGCCTCGACGTCGGCAGCCCCTTCGACTACCCCAAGCAGGGCATCCTGTACGTCGCCAAGCACCTGCCGCCGCCCGGCCGGGACGGGCTCGGAGCCTCCCAGCTCGACGAGATCGTGGACCTGATCGACAAGGCCGACGGCCGCACCCTCGGCCTGTTCTCGAGCCGGCGGGCCGCCGAGGCCGCCGCCGAGCACGTCCGCACCAAGCTGCCGCACCTGACCACGCTGGCGCAGGGCGACGCGCAGCTGCCCGAGCTGGCCCGGCAGTTCGTCGAGGACCCGCACACCTGCCTGTTCGGCACCCTCGGGCTGTGGCAGGGCCTCGACGTCCCCGGAGACACCTGCCAGCTGGTGATCATCGACCGGATCCCGTTCCCGAGGCCCGACGACCCGCTGATGAGCGCGCGGCAGAAGGCCGCCGACAAGGCGGGTGGCAACGGCTTCATGCAGGTCGCCGCGACGCACTCGGCACTGCTGCTGGCCCAGGGCGCGGGTCGGTTGATCCGCACCCACACCGACCGCGGCGTGGTCGCCGTACTGGATCCACGGCTGGCGACGGCGCGGTACGGCGGGTTCCTCAAGGCCAGCCTGCCGCCGATGTGGTCGACGACCGACCCGACGGTGGCGAGGCAGGCGCTCGCCCGCCTCGCCGCCGCTGCGCGCTAGCTCGAGACCGCGTCCAGGGTGGCCGCCGGGTTGTCGTCCTGCGAGGTGCCCTGGCAGGTGTACATCCAGAAGCCGGTGGTCCGGTTCCAGCACGTGTAGCGGGTGCCGGCGTTGATCAGCGACACCTCGACCCACGCGACGGTCGCCGGGTCGAAGGCCACCGAGCGCGCCGTGGGGCCGGCCGGGACGACGTCACGGGAGTACTTGCCGTCCTTGGTGTGCACCACGATCGCCGCCTCGACGTCGGAGCCGGTGTTCCCGCCGACGGTGAGAGCGAGGTGGGTCGCCCCGTCGCCCGGCAGGAAGCGCCACGTGGCGGCGCTGAGGTGCGGGAGGCTCGGCGCCCAGTGCTTGCTGGAGCCGCCCAGCAGGCTGCCGGGCGCGAGGGTGCTGGAGCCCGCCAGCTTCGACCCGATGTAGGCGTTGCCCTCGTGGTACCAGGCGCCCGGCCGCCGGTTGGCCACCACGAACCGGCCGAGCTCCTTGTCGAGGCTGGTGCCGCGCTCGAGCAGCGTCTTCTTGATCGCCGCGACCGAGTAGCCGCTCTTGCCGACCGACAGCTGCCAGACCCGGCGTACCAGCGTCGGCAGGATGCCCTGCTTGGTGGGGTAGCGCTCGGTCAGCCACCGGAAGAAGATCCAGGTGCCGTACTGGTGCAGGTAGGCGTTGTTGCCGCTGGCGTTGGAGTACGCGTCCAGGCTGACCGACGGCTTGCCCATCGGGCCGTACGGCAGGTAGCCCCGGTTGTCGTTGATCTTCGTGTAGAGCTCGTCCTCGGCCCAGGTCGCCGTGGCCTCCATCATCCAGGAGTCCTCGTCGAAGTCGTAGGCGAACTGCACGGCGTGGAAGTACTCGTGCGCCGCCGTGACCTCCATGTTCTGCTGCGGCGTGTGGTACGGGAACTCGCTGCGGCTGTAGTTGTTGTCGAGCACGCAGTACGCCGAGACGGCGGGGTGGTTCGTCCCGGAGGCGTCGAACGCCAGCTTCGGGTCGTCGGAGGTGCAGTAGCCGTAGAGGCCCTTGGAGCCGATGTTGCCCAGGTAGATGTCGCGCCGCGAGTCGCCGCCCAGGTGACCGTCGCCGCGGGTCGAGCGGTAGCCGGCATTGCGGTAGACGCTGTCGATGTGGGTCAGCTGCTTGAGAGTGAACTCCACCATGTCCGGTACGCCGTTGTGCGCCTTGCCCGGCCAGCGGCCCGACGCGCCGTTGTCCTCGGGGTCCACGCCGTTGGTGTTGTCGCGCCGCGGACCTGAACCCTGCTTGACGTAGTGCACGCAGATGCGCGAGTTGCACAGCTCGTAGCGGGTCGCGCTCGACCGGTAGCAGGCGTAGTCGCCGGGGCAGCTCGAGCCGCTCGCGGTCGGACGGGCGAAGAAGCGCTCGGCCTCACGACGCTGGCTCGGCGGCAGCGCCGCCTTGGTCTCGGCCAGGTTGCGCAGCGCGATGGTGGCGTCGCCGCGGACCGCCGTGGTGGTCGCGGTGAAGATCTTCTGCACCCGGTCCAGCGCGTGCTCGGCGCGGTGCAGCAGGGCCTGTGGACTGGGATCCGTCGCGTGGCTCTGGGTCGGTGCGGCCTGTGCTCCTGGGGAGACCAGGGCCAGCGAGCCGGCGAGCGTGATGGCGAGGAGAAGCCCGAGAACTGTCCTGCTGCTGCGACGCATGGAACCTTCGACTTTCGAGTGACCGGACACGACACGTACCCGACGACCATACGTGGTCATCGGGTGGCCGCCCGAAGTCGCGGTCTCAGGCCTGGTACGCCGTGGCCCGCACGACGTCCGGGGTGCCGTCGTCCTGGCCGCGGGGCGCGTAGCAGCTGTAGAAGACGGTGGAGAGCGTCGGTGGGAAACAGCTGGTGAACCGTCCCGAGGCATTGACGACCTCGATCTCGACGCTCGCGACCTCGGCCGATCCGAAGTGGAGGCTGAGCGTCGCGTCGCCCTTCGGGGAGAGCGTGATCAGGCGCGAGGACGTGCCGCCGTCCTTCCTCGTGATCCAGAGCGTCGCGGCCCCGCCGCGGCCCGTGGGCGGCAGGTCCAGGTGCACGCGGAGGTGCCAGGCGCGGCTCATCCCGGGCTTCGGGCTGAGCCGCAGCACGCGGTAGCTGAGGTGCTTGAGCGTGAAGCGGGTGACGACGTCCTTGGACCCGGGACCCACGTGGGCCGAGGCCCCCACCGGGGCGGTCGGGTAGTGGTTCGCCCGCGCCTCGCTGAAGTATGCCGTCGGGTGGCGGGCCGCGAGGTCGAACCTGCTGACCGCGGTCGTCAGGCTGATCCCGTGCGAGGCGAGCGCCTTCTTCAACCCGTAGATCGACACGTAACCCGGGGCGTTCGGGTTGGCGTCCGTGTTGGCGTCGAGCTTGCGCCAGATCTGCAGCATCAGGAGCGGGAGACCACCGCTCTGCTCGGTGACCAGCCGCTCGGTGAGGAACCGGAAGAAGATCCACGTGCCGTACCAGTGCAGGCCGGTCACGGTCCTGCGTTCCGTGCCGTAGTCGAGGGGCAGATCGGGCCGGGTGATCGGGCTCATCGCCAGGTACTGCACGTTGTCGTTGATGTCGGTGTAGAGCTCGTCCTCCGCCCAGGTGGCGGTGGCCTCCATGATCCAGTGGTCCTGGAAGAAGTTGTAGCTGAACTGCACCGCGTGGAAGAACTCGTGCGCCGCGGTCACCTCGAGGTTCTCCAGCGGCGTGTGGAACGGGTACTCCGCATGGGCGTAGTTGTTGTCGAGCACGCAGTACGCCGATCCGGCGAACTCGGTGTTCAGGGCGGGGTCGTCGCTCGTGCAGAAGCCGTAGAGGCTGTACCGGGAGAGCTCGCCGAGGTAGATGTCGGTCCTGGCGTCGCCGCCGTTGTCGGGGCTCGACAGGTCGCCGAGCGGCATCCGGTAGCCGGCCGCGGCGTACGTCGTCCAGACGTGCTCCATCGTGGCGAGCACCGAGTCGACGTAGTCGGGCGTGGTGTTCGTGTCCGCGTCCGCGGGGTCGACGCCGTTGGTGGTGTCGTTGTGGCCGCCCGGATCGCCGGAGGCCAGGTCGTAGTGCACGCAGAGCGGGAGGGTGGCGCTGCACTCCTCGTGCTGGGTGCCGGTGTAGACGACCGGGAAGTCCGGGTCGTGGTCGGAGGGGCCCGGCCGGGCGAGGATCCGGTCGGCCTGCCGGCGCTCGGCGGGGGAGAGCGTCGGGTACGCCGCCCGCAGGTCGCGCAGCAGCATGGTGGCGTCCTCGTGCTGCTGCGCCTGACGCGACGGGACCCGGGTGCCGTGGAACAGCAGGTCGGCGCGGGAGAGGGCGTCGGTTGCCTGCGCGTGGGTCATCCTCGGCCGCGCGTGGCCGGCGGCGATGGGCGTGGCGTGCGCCGACTCGCCGACGCCGGTGGCACCGAGGCCGGCGAGCGTCGCGGCGAGGACGAGGGAAAGGACGCGCGCCCGGCCGGAGGTGCGGATCACCTGCTGAATCTAGGGGATGCACACCTCCGCCCGGACCCGGCGCGGAGTAAAGATTGGGGCCTTCGTCAGACCTTGCGGAGCACCGCGGTGACCTTGCCCAGGATCGTGGCGTGGGTGCCGTCGATCGGGTCGAAGGCCGGGTTGTGCGGCAGCAGCCAGACCTTGCCGTCCTTGCGCTGGAAGGTCTTCACCGTGGCCTCGCCGTCGATCATGGCGGCGACGATCTCGCCGTTCTCGGCGGTGGCCTGCTGCCGGATGACGACGTAGTCGCCGTTGCAGATGGCGGCGTCGATCATCGACTCACCGCTGACCTCCAGCAGGAAGAGCTGGCCGTCGCCGACGAGCTGGCGGGGCAGCGGGAACACGTCCTCGACCCGCTCCTCGGCGAGGATCGGGCCACCGGCGGCGATGCGGCCGACGAGCGGCACGTTGCTGGGCTCGGGTGCGGCGTCGTTGATCGAGGTCTCGTCGTACGACGTCTCCGCCATGCTCGAGATCGGCTTGCGCTTCATCAGCGTCTCGGGGAGGAACACCTCGATGGCGCGGGGGAGGTGCGGGTCGCGGCGTACGAACCCCTTGGCCTCCAGCTGGCGGAGCTGGTGGGCGACGCTCGAGGTGCTCGTCAGGCCGACGGCCTCGCCGATCTCGCGCATGCTCGGCGGGTAGCCACGCTTGTCGATGGCCTTCTTGATCGTGGTCAGGATCCGCTGCTGGCGCGGGGTGAGGCCCGTGCCGTCGGGCGGACCGTCGGGAAGCTCACTCACGGGGCGAACAGCCTTCTTGGTCATGGATCGAACGTAACGCCGATCACCGTGGATCTCAAACAGGTGTTCGATGCGGCGTGTCGCGACACGCCGTCGAACACGCGTGCGACGAAATGCCGCGGTTGTGTCGAATGCGTGTTCTATGCTCGTCCATGTGTTCGATCGAACGTCTGATCGAAGCCAGGCCGAGAAGTTGTGTCGGCGGCCTCGGTCAGGGTGAGCGGACACGGACCAGCATCCACTTCCCCGGAGGCCACCATGAGCACGATCAGCTTCAGCCCCGCGTACGTCTCCCGCCCGCAGGTGCGGCTCACCCGCCGCGGCCGGCTCGTCGTCTTCGCGCTCAGCCTGCTGGCGGTGCTCGCCGTCGGCCTCGTGGTCGCCTCCGCCTCCGCCGCGGGCAGCCACTCCGGCACGCCCGACGTGCACGTGGTGACGGTCCAGCCCGGCGACACGCTCTGGGACATCGCGAGCGAGGCGGCCTCGGCGACCGGCACGCAGACCGGTGACATGGTGCAGCGCCTCGAGGACCTCAACCCGATCGAGGACGGCATGGTCTACGTCGGCCAGGAGATCCGCGTCCCGAACTCCTGAGGCGCACGCAGTCTCGTCCGTCGCCTCGACCCCGGCGGACGTAGGGGAAGACGAGGGGCCCGATCCGCATCCGGATCGGGCCCCTCGCGCTGTCCACAGGGTGCGTGGTGAGGCTGGTCGGGCGGGTCGGGTTCGGCGTACGTTCAGGGCAATCCGCCTCGGGAGGGTCCATGAAGCACGTCGTCCTCGCTGTCCTGCTGGTGCTGCTGGTCGGGTGCGGGGGAGACCCGCAGCCCCACTTCTCCAGCGCCCCGCCGACCCTCGTCCCGACCACGACAGCGCCCGCGGTGGAGACGCCGCAGGCGTTCCTGCGGCGGTGGGTGCACGCGATGGACACGATGGAGCGAACGGGGAAGCCTGCTCCATGGGAAGCGCTCAACCTCCGCTCCTGCAAGGACTGTGCGACGGTTGCTGCGACAGTGCGCGGTGTCTATGCCGGCGGCTATCACGTGGCCGGATCTCGCTCGCGTGTGAAATCGGTTGTCCACCTGCGCGGCGGGATCTGGCAGGCCCGCGTGTTCAGCCAGCCCACGGATGTCCTCGATCGAAGTGGTCGGAAGAGGGGTGGATATCCCGGCGGGTGGACGACGCTTCAGGTCACGCTGGTGTGCCGAAGTGGAGCGCTTCGTGTGGCGAGTGTCGTGCGACGGCCGTCGTGACTCGCATTTTGCTTACGATCGTCGCGGCCGTCGCAGCGTCGATCGTGTGGTCGGGTTCTGCTGTGGCTCACGGGCCGGCCGGGGCCTGCGGAGCTGGCGCAACGCTGAGTTACGCCTCGATCGGCTGTGGCGGCAACAGGCACGTCGGCGCGGTCTCCGCGACCGTTGTGGCAACCGCCCCGATCTGCTTGCCGGTCGGTGGCCGTTCCTGCGTGCCGACGGCGTGCGTCAGCCCGTCGCACGATCTCGTCGGAGTGCTGGTGACGACCATCGACTCAGCCGGGGCCACCGACACCCACTGTCGCTACCTGACGTCCCGTGGCCCGACCCCGGGCCAGGTCGCCCAGGCGTTCCGGCGTCTCTCCTGGCCCGCCAGCGTGCTGAAGATCCAGCCCGTCAAGGGCCGCACCCTGGTCAACCTGCGCACGAACTTCTACACGACCAACACCGGCCCCACGACGAGGACCGTGACCCTTCTCGGCCACCGCATCACCATCCAGGCCACGCCGAGCTACCGGTGGACGTGGGGCGACGGCGGCCGGGCGAGCGGGACCAGCGCGGGCGCGGCGTACCCGAACCTCCTGGTGACCCACGTCTACCTGCGCAAGGGCGTGGTCAGGCCGCGCCTCGACACCGTCTACGCGGGGCGGTACCGGATCGGCAACGGCCCGTGGCGCTCGATCCCCGGCACGCTCACGGTCGGCGGCGCGCCGCAACGCCTCGAGGTGACGACCGCCCGGCCCGTGCTGGTGAACCCCTACGAGTGCGTCAACGCGCCGCGCGCTTGCCGCCCTTCGGCGCCTCCGGGTCGCGCTTCTGGCGCTGCTCGGGGGCGTGGGTGATCCCCAGTGCCCGTGACACCCGCACCACGAGCATCAGGCCGAGGAACAGGCAGGCGACCGCGCCGAGCGAGGCCAGCACGAGCAGCGCCCAGGCTCCGGACGAGCCGTCCTTGCGGGCGGTGGCGCCGATGTCGATCGCGGCGTACACGAGGTATCCCCAGGCCACGACGCACGCGGTGATGGCCACGGCCAGGCCGAGGAGGGCAGGGCTGAACCGACGCGCTTCCCGAGCGCCCGCACGCTTCCCTCCGGCCACAGGCGACATTGTGACTGATGGGGCGTGACACGCCGTACGCGCGCTGCCCGAAAGCCCTGAAATGATCCCTGACCTGCGCAAACGCGTCGGTACGACGGCACCTGCCGAATCACCCCCACCCGGGTCTTGCCTCGCTGGTGCCACGGGCGTACGGTTACCACTACATCTAGTAGTTACACCGGTGTAGTTCTCCACATCTAGTCCACAAAGGACCCCGTGGAGTTGCACAGGTCACTGCCGGATCTCCACAGCGGAACACCGGTAGTCCACCGGTTCATCCACAGGCTCAGCGCTTCGGAAGGGGGACCATCATGCACTGCCCGTACTGCAAGCACTGCGACACCAAGGTCCTCGACTCCCGGGTCGCCGACGACGGGTCGAGCATCCGCCGGCGCCGGGTCTGCCAGAGCTGTGAGAAGCGGTTCACGACCGTCGAGCAGATGCAGCTGACGGTCCTCAAGCGCAGCGGCACCAACGAGCCGTTCAACCGCGACAAGGCCGTCGCCGGCGTCCGCAAGGCGTGCAAGGGCCGGCCGGTCGACGAGGACGCGCTGGCGCGCCTGGGCCAGGAGGTCGAGCACCAGCTCCGCCTGGCCGGCAGCCCGGAGATCGCCGCCCACGAGGTCGGCCTCGCCATCCTCGCTCCGCTCCGCGCGCTCGACGAGGTCGCCTACCTGCGCTTCGCCAGCGTCTACCGCGGCTACGAGTCGGCCGACGACTTCGAGGCCGAGATCGCCCTGCTCCGCGCCGAGCGCGAGCTCCAGCCGACCACCGGCTGAACCCAGAGAAACAACACAGACCGCCCGGGCAGCCAGTGGGGAAGCTGCCTGCCCGGGCACCCAACCTCGGCGACCGACCGCTGTCGGTCCCACCAGCAACACTGAGAAGTACGCCGAAAACACCGCGCCGTCGCGACCACAAAGGGGAACAGGAAGCACATGACCGAGACCGTGAACAGCCAGGCAGCAGGCACGGGCCTGACGATCGAGCGAGTGTTCAGCACCGCGGGCGTGCACCCCTACGACGAGATCACCTGGGAGCGGCGCGACGTCGTACAGACCAACTGGAAGACCGGTGAGACGGTCTTCGAGCAGCGCGGCGTGGAGTTCCCCGACTTCTGGAGCGTGAACGCCTCCACGATCGTCACGACGAAGTACTTCCGCGGCGCCGTCGGCACACCCGAGCGTGAGTCCGGCCTGAAGCAGCTCATCGACCGCGTCGTCGGCAAGTACGTCGCGGCCGGCCGCGAGCACGGCTACTTCGCGACCGACGCCGACGCCGAGGTCTTCGAGCACGAGCTCACCTGGCTGCTCGCGAACCAGTACTTCTCCTTCAACTCCCCGGTGTGGTTCAACGTCGGCACGACCGCCCCCCAGCAGGTCTCCGCGTGCTTCATCCTCTCGGTCGACGACTCGATGGACTCGATCCTCAACTGGTACAAGGAGGAGGGCTTCATCTTCAAGGGCGGCTCCGGCGCCGGCCTGAACCTCTCCCGCATCCGCTCCTCCAAGGAGCTGCTCTCCTCCGGCGGCACCGCCAGCGGCCCGGTCTCCTTCATGCGCGGTGCCGACGCCTCGGCCGGCACCATCAAGTCGGGCGGCGCCACGCGTCGTGCGGCCAAGATGGTCGTGCTCGACGTCGACCACCCCGACATCGAGGAGTTCGTCGAGACGAAGTGGCGCGAGGAGGACAAGATCCGCGCGCTGCGCGACGCCGGCTTCGACATGGACCTGGGCGGCAAGGACATCACCTCGGTCCAGTACCAGAACGCCAACAACTCGGTCCGCGTCAACGACGAGTTCATGAAGGCGGTCGAGGAGGGCAAGGAGTTCGGCCTGCGCTCGCGGATGGACGGCTCGGTCATCGAGACCGTCGACGCGCGTGCCCTGTTCCGCAAGATCAGCGAGGCCGCGTGGGCCTGCGCCGACCCGGGCCTGCAGTACGACGACACCATCAACGACTGGCACACCAACCCGGAGACGGGCCGGATCACCGCGTCCAACCCGTGCTCGGAGTACATGTCGCTCGACAACTCCTCCTGCAACCTGGCGAGCCTGAACCTGCTCAAGTTCCTCAAGGACGACGACACCTTCGACGCCCCGCTGTTCGCGAAGGCCGTCGAGCTGATCATCACCGCGATGGACATCTCGATCTGCTTCGCCGACTTCCCGACCGAGCCCATCGGCGTCACGACGCGTGACTACCGCCAGCTCGGCATCGGCTACGCCAACCTCGGCGCGCTGCTGATGGCGATGGGCCTCGGCTACGACTCCGACGGCGGTCGCTCGATGGCTGCCACCATCACCTCGCTGATGACCGGGACGTCGTACCGTCGCTCGGCGGAGCTCGCCGCCATCGTCGGTCCGTACGCCGGCTACGCCCGCAACGCCGAGGCGCACAACCGCGTCATGCGCAAGCACCAGTCCGCCAACGACGAGGTGCGTACGCTGCACATCGCCGACGCGCAGGTCCACAAGCTCGCCACCGAGGAGTGGGCCAAGGTCATCGAGCTCGGCAAGACCAACGGCTTCCGCAACGCGCAGGCCTCGGTGCTCGCGCCCACCGGCACCATCGGCTTCATGATGGACTGCGACACCACCGGCATCGAGCCGGACTTCTCGCTGGTCAAGTTCAAGAAGCTGGTCGGCGGCGGCTCGATGCAGATCGTCAACCAGACGATCCCGCGCGCGCTGAAGAAGCTGGGCTACGACGAGGAGAAGGTCGAGGCGATCGTCGCGTACATCGCCGAGCACGGCCACGTCATCGACGCCCCCGGCCTCAAGCCGGAGCACTACGAGGTCTTCGACACCGCGATGGGTGCCCGGGCCCTCAAGCCCATGGGTCACGTCAAGATGATGGCGGCCTGCCAGCCGTTCCTGTCCGGCGCGATCTCGAAGACGGTCAACCTGCCCGAGACCGCCACGGTCGAGGAGATCGAGCAGATCTACATGGAGTCGTGGAAGCTGGGCCTCAAGGCCACGGCGATCTACCGCGACAACTGCAAGGTCGGTCAGCCGCTCGCCGACGGTGGCGGCAAGGCGAAGAAGGACGCCGCGGCTGCGGCCGAGGCCGCCGAGGCCAAGGTCGTGGAGAAGGTCGTGGAGAAGGTCGTCTACGCCCCGACCCGCAAGCGCCTGCCGAAGTCGCGCGTCGCCCGGACCACCTCGTTCTCCGTCGCCGGCGCCGAGGGCTACATGACCTCGGGTGCCCACGACGACGGCGAGCTCGGCGAGATCTTCCTCAAGCTCGGCAAGCAGGGCTCGACCCTGGCCGGTGTCATGGACGCCTTCTCGATCGCGGTCTCGATCGGCCTGCAGTACGGCGTCCCGCTGGAGACCTACGTCTCGAAGTTCACCAACCTGCGCTTCGAGCCCGCCGGCCTCACCGACGACCCGGACGTCCGGATGGCGCAGTCGATCATGGACTACGTCTTCCGCCGCCTGGCCCTCGACTACCTGTCCTTCGAGGACCGCTCGATGCTCGGCATCTACTCGGCCGAGGAGCGCCAGCGCCACCTCGAGACCGGCTCCTACGAGCCCGTCGAGGAGACCGGCAACGCCTCCGAGCTGGTCGAGTCGATCCCGGTCGTCAAGCCGGTCGACGCCGAGACCATCGAGGTCGAGGACGAGGCCGACGAGGACCCGCTCGCCGGTGCCCCCGTCGTCAAGGTCGAGGTCGACACCACCGGTGCCCACACCTCCGCCGAGCTCCTGGAGAAGATCACCGGCCACGCCATCGACTCCCCGCTCTGCATGACCTGCGGCACCAAGATGCGCCCCGCCGGCTCCTGCTACGTGTGCGAGGGTTGCGGCTCGACCTCGGGCTGCAGCTGATCCGATGAGTACGCCGAAGCGGCGGTCGCCCGAGAGGGTGGCCGCCGCTTCGGCGCTGACCGGCGCACTACCTGGTGAAGCCAATCAGCTAGCAAGAAACTCGGAGTAGCGCTCTTCAAGTCTGTGCTTGTCGGGACGCGCAGCCTTCACGCTCGGCAGCTTCACCAACTGCTTGTTGTGCATGTCTTGAAGCCCGTGACGCAGCATCGGCCCGTCGACCTCGTCGAGCAGGTCTTGGCGGAGATGCAACGTCAGATCGGGTCTGATGCCCAGGATCCTCGCGTCGAATGCAGCGTGGTGGATCTTGCACATCGCCATACCATTGGGCACGACCGGATCTCCGTGCGGTCGCCCGTCCGCGATGATGTGAGCCGCATCGAGTAGTTCGACGTGCCCCAGATTGCACACCGTGCATCGGCCGTCGTACGCGAGCAACACCTGCGTGCGGAAGATCCGTTGATGGAGCCGCTGTTTGGTCAGTCGTTCCGCATATTCACGAACGCCCGCGGGGAGTTCAGCGTTCGGCTGGACCAGCCGCTGGGCAGGGTCGACGGCGATCGCGAACTCGAGTCTGGAAGGGTCGTCGCCGACGACCCATACCGGGTAGATCGGCTCGTATACGCCGGAGGCAACACCTACGAACCAGATCAGCGGCAGGTCCAGCTCCTGGGCTCGGCGAAGCGCAACGTTCTCGGGATGCTGTGGATCGGTGCCGCGGTACTTGTACCGCTGGAGACCATCAGGCCCAATGTCATCCGCGTACGGCGGGAGTTGTCCGGGCGGCGTGTAGGTGGTTCGGATTGCCAGGGCAGCTTCGAAACCTGCCGGCTTGCGGATGCCGCGTTGCCGATCCATCAGGGGCACCCGCTCGCCTTCGTATTCGAAGCTAGTGCCGCGTGTCGTAAATAACTAGATGGTTGGTGTTCTGAAATCATGGGGCATGGCCAACCGTCCTGCCCCTGCTCTCGTGCTTCGTGATGGTGATCGGGAGGAGCTCGAGCGCTGGACCCGTTCGGACAGGGTCGGCGCTCGTGCGGCGAAGCGTGCGCGGATCGTTTTGCTGGCTGCCGACGGGGAGGCGAACACGCGGATCGCAG